>NZ_JAUBPE010000071.1:0-42255 GCF_036700565.1 Microcoleus pseudofavosus SVA1_A4 | reverse complement strand
TCTGGTGGCTGCGGGCTTTTTCATTCGTTTATTTTACCAGATGCCGCCACTGAAGTTTTTTTGACCTGAATCCTTACATCATTCCGATGCAACCGGAACTGATATTACGGAGGACACCGCAATGCTGTTTCCCTACCCCAAAATAATCGTAGGGGCGGTGCCCCCGTGGCCGCCCTCTCCTGTGCCCGATCGCATTTCTCCACAACCAATCAACCAAAATTCAACGGATCGACATCAATAGTTAAACTAACAGAACGCGGCGTGCGATCGCGCAATCCGATCAAATCCGACAAATCCACCGACTCATCCAAAGGCAACTTCAGCAAAATCTGCCACCGATACCGATTTGCCACCCGCATAATCGCCGCCGGTGCCGGCCCCAATAACTCACACCCCGGTAGAGACAATCGCTCAATATACTCATGACAAACAGACGCCAATTGTACCGCCGTCACCGCAACTTCCGCCGCATCTACACTGCTCAATCGCAACAAAACCAGCCGCCCCGAAGGTGGATAATTCAGCGCCGCTCTTTCTGCTAATTCTGTTTCCACAAAACCCGCATATTCGTGCTGCCTCACTGCTTGAATTACCCGATGTTCGGGAGTGTAAGTTTGAATAATTACCCGCCCCGGATCGTCGCCTCTACCCGCACGGCCCGCGACTTGAGTTAATGTTTGAAAAGCTCGTTCGCTTGCCCGATAATCGGATAAATTTAGCAACCCGTCAGCCGAGACAACTCCTACCAACGTGACTCCTGCTAAATCCAACCCCTTCGTCAGCATTTGCGTCCCCAACAAAATGTCAGCTTCCCCATTCGCAAATTGCGTTAACAATCTGCGGTGGTCGCCCTTATTTCTAGTCGTATCGCTGTCAAACCGAATTGCCCGCAATTCTGGAAACAATCTCGTTAATTCCTGTTCGACTCGCTGAGTGCCGCTACCAAAGTTTTTGAAGTAAGGAGAACTGCATTCAGGACAGTTTTGAGGGTGTCGTTCCGTGTGGTTGCAGTAGTGACAGCGCAATATTTCTGCGGTTCCTTCGCCGACGTGGTGATAGGAAAGCGAAACATCGCAGTTCGGGCATTCCATCACATAGCCGCAACTCCGACAAGAGACAAAGGTACTGTGTCCTCTTCTGTGAATAAATAGAATACCTTGCTGTTGTCTTGCTTGCAATTGTTCCAGCGCGTTTTGGAGGGGAACGCTAAAAATAGAGCGATTTCCTTGCCGCAATTCTTGGCGCATATCAACGATTTCAATCGGCGGCATTGGGCGCGAATAAATGCGTTCTGGTAATGACAAATAATGGATAGTTGGTAAGGAGTAATAATCTCTGCGCGTCCCGACAAAAGTCTCTAAAGCTGGGGTAGCGGAACCTAAAATTAGGGGACAATTTTCTAATTCGGCGCGCCATTTGGCAACGGTGCGGGCGTGGTAGCAAGGGGCTGGTTGTTCTTGTTTGAAGCTGGTATCGTGTTCTTCATCTAAGATAATTAAGCCGAGGTGAGGTAAAGGCGCAAAAATGGCCGATCGCGTGCCGATGACAATTTGCGGTGTTCCAGTCAGCATCTGCCGCCATGTATCGTAACGTTCGCCGTCGGATAGGGCGCTGTGGTACACGCAAATTTGCTCGCCAAAACGGGCTCGGAATCGATCGGTAAGTTGCGGTGTGAGGCCGATTTCGGGAACGAGTACGAGGGCGGATTTGCCGCTGGCTAAGATTGGGGCGATCGCCTGCAAATACACTTCGGTTTTCCCCGAACCTGTAACGCCGTGCAGCAGCACTTGACGGAATCCCGAAAAATTGTTAATAAACGCTAAAGCTTCAGCTTGAAAATGAGTTAAAGTTTTGGGTGAATCGGGAATTTGAGCAATTCCGCGATCGCCCCTGAGCACTTCCCTTTTATCGATAACAACGGTGCCTTTCTGTTCTAAAGCTTTGACAACGTAGGAACTCGTACTGCAAATTTTTAGTAAATCGTTCAGCCACATTTCACCGCCACCGCGCCGCAAAACTTCCAATACTTCTTGTTGCCGCTTGGTTAAATCTGTGACAAATGCACTAGCAATTAATGTCACTGCCGGTTTGAGTTGCGGTTTGGGAGGATTGGGAGGTTCTAAATAACTTTCTACCCAACCGCGTTTCAATAAATCTTTCAATCCCCGATAACTTCCCTTAACTTGGCGCTGGAGGTATTGCCAAGTGTAATCGCCGTTTTTTTGAGCTTGCAGCAATTGCAAAATTTGACTGGCGGCGGGATTGAGAAATGTTTCGGCATTCGGAGAAATTGCGTCCTTAATTAAGCGAATTCGGCGCACGGAACGGCTTAACAAACCGGGCGGCAGCGAGGCTCTAATTACTTGAATTAATGGTGTGCAATAATAGGTGGCAGTGCGATCGAGCAATTCCCAGTAATTAGGCGGGAAAAAACCCGCACTGACAACATCTTCGACATCTTTAACCCGCGCCGGATCTAAGTCTGGCGGCAGTTGAGAAATGAACCGAATCGCGATCGCCCCTACCTGTTGGCTGCCAAAGGGTACACTCAAAATATCCCCTGGTTGCACGGTAAGTTCCGCAGGTAAGCGATAGGTAAATAACTTATTTTCCTCCCCAGGGGAGTCCCCCGCAACCCTGAAAGGAGAGTCCACCAATACCTCGATCCACTCTGCCCGCGCGGTGGGGCGCTGTGGCGGTTGGCTGCTGCCGTAGGATGCCCCGAGCTCTGCCGCTACAGGGGTTGACAAACCAAAAGTGACAGTAGACATAGGGTTGCACATCAAACTAGGAGGAGCCGCGGTCAAAGGTAGTTTTTATTATCCCTCAGTTTAGCTCGCGATCGCGCGCGAGCTGCGGGAATTGGCGATCGGAATCTCGATCGCCAATTCAGTCCCTTCTCCAACTGCGGATATGCACTCCAACCTCCCGCCGTGTTTGTCCACAACAATTTGATAGCTAATTGACAGTCCCAAACCCGTTCCGTGACCGACTGGTTTAGTTGTGAAAAACGGATCGAAAATTTTCCCTTTTACAGCTTCATTCATTCCCGTACCGTTATCTTTGATACTAATTTTTGCCCAATTTCCAGAAATAATAGAAGTAGTAATTGCAATCTGGCTGGGGTTTGCTTCTATCTCCCCTAGGGAACGCTTTTTGTCTCGCTCCCGCAGGGCATCAATAGCATTATTAATGATGTTCATAAATACCTGATTCAATTGTCCCGCATAACATTCTACTTTCGGCAAATTGCCATAATTTTTCACAATCTCGATAGCCGGATAACCGAGTTTTTCTTTAGTTAAATTCTGCAAGATTAACAAGGTGCTGTCAATTCCTTCGTGAATGTTAACCGGTTTCTTTTCGGCTTCGTCTACCCGCGCAAAGTTGCGCAAAGTCAGCACAATTTCGCGGATGCGCTCGGAGCCAACTTTCATTGACGAAAGAGTTTTTAGCAAATCTTCGCGCAGAAAGTTTAGGTCAATTTTTTCAATAAAATCTTCAATCTCTGCATCAGTTTCTGGATACCGATTCTGGTACATTTCCAGCAATCTTAAAACGTCGGCAGTGTAGTCATTGACATAGGTAATATTGCCGTAGATGAAGTTGACTGGATTGTTGATTTCGTGGGCAATACCAGCTACCAAAATCCCCAAAGCCGACATTTTTTCGGCTTCGATCAATTTGAGCTGGATTGTTTGCTGGTTTAAGAGAGCTTTTTCGAGTTCCGACATTTTTGCTTTTAAAATATTTTCGGAATTTATAAATTCCTGAGTGACTGTTTGTAGCAAAGATTCTTTTTTTTTATTGAGGGCTTCTAATTGGCTGCGTTCGGTTTGCGAAGTTGCGAGTTTTTCTTGCAGGATTCGATTTGCATTTTCCAGTTCTTTGATTTTATTTTCCCAGTCTGTTGCTTCCATCGGCTATTATTTTGAACCTAAAAATATTCTCAAAAATTTTTTCTAAGTAAATTTACTTGCACCCTTTACATACTTAGAATTTCGTCGCGGTGACGCTCGGCAATTTTGTCATCAAAATTCAACACCTCCTTTATTTTGCTCTGTCTAAAAATCTTATCTAATATACATTCAAAATGTCAAGATATTAACAACAAAGTCGGTTAAAACCGATCGCCACTTTTATTCCCCGCACTCGAAGAGAGCGGGGTTTTCATCAGATTCTTGATAAATAAGCAGGCCGATCGCCAACTGATAAAGGCGGGCCCAGCGCGAAAAATTGCCCGATTTAGACCACATTTGTACCAAACCCGCCGGCAATGCAAAGCGAAAATATTAAATGTGACTGCGATCGGGTGGGGGATGGGAAAAGTACGATCGGCTGCGCGATCGCCCACAAGCAATCTCAAGTACCAAGCCAATTGCGCTCTCCCAGAACGCAATCACACTATACCATTCCTCCGAAATCTCACTCCAATGTGTCGATCGTACTCACACACCCGCACCATTTTGTGCTAAGAACTACTACTTGTGACAACATCGACACAGCAGTTTATATTTGGAGAGAAATTGATGTCAGGTAGCGAAGTTCGTGCAGACTTTTGGATGAGCGAGTACATTACCCCTTGGGATATTTACGTTCACGGCATCATCGGCGTGCTCGCTTACAAGAAAACAGCCTATCAAGAAATGTACGTAGTTCAGACCGGTACCTACGGCAAAGGCTTAGTTTTGGACGGCAAATGGCAATCTTGTACAGGCGACGAGTTTCTGTACCACGAACCCCTAGTGCACCCAGCCATGATTTGTCACGGTAGCCCCAAAAAAGTCCTCGTTCTCGGCGGCGGAGAAGGAGCTACAATTAGAGAAGTGCTGCGCTGGAAAACAGTTGAAAAAGTCGTGATGATCGATATTGACGGCGAAGTAGTAGAAGCTTGTCGCGAACACCTGCCAGAAATGCACCAAAATGCCTTTGACGACCCCCGCTGCGAAGTAGTAATCGGCGATGCTTTGGACTATTTAGACAACACTGACAAAGACTGGGATATTGTCATTTCTGACTTGTCCGATCCCATTGAAGAAGGCCCATCTTTCCAGTTGTTTACCAAGGAGTATTTTGAGAAAGTTCGCAGCGTAATGTCGCCTGACGGGTATTTCGTAGTGCAAGCGGGGCCAGTTTCTCCTGCCGAAATGAAAATGCACGCTCGCATTGTCAATACCCTGAAATCGGTTTTCTCCAATGTTCAATCCTGCACCAGCTTTATTTCTACTTACGGAGCTCCTTGGGGTTTTGCCGTAGCTTCTAATCAAGAAATAAATACGCGGCCAGAACCCGAAGTTACTGACAAATTACTCGCCGAGAAAACAACTGGCGGGTTGCGGATGTTCGACGGGATTACACTTTTGGGGTTGATGCAAGTTCCCGGTCACTTGCGGCAGGTAATCGCCGCTGAAACCGAAGTTTACACTATGGCAGCACCGCCTAAGTTTTTCGGGAAAGGTTCGGTCGGTCAATGAAGTTAAATTGAAAGAGAAAAGTAGTTTGGAGTAACTGACATGGACAATTTAATTCGCATAGTCGCTGCCATTTTTCTTCCCCCGCTGGGCGTATTTTTGACTGTAGGCATCGGTACTGATTTTTGGATCAACCTGGTTCTCACGTTTTTGGGCTTTATTCCCGGGATCATTCACGCCATTTGGGTGATTGCCAAGCACGATCGAGCTTAACTTGAGGACAAATCCAGTTTTTGGATAATAAACAGGCAAGAGGAAATAAATTTTCTTTTGCCTGTTTTCACCAATTAATCTGGATTAAATCTGCGTTCATCCGCGTTCCTCTGCGGTTAAAAATAAAAAAATCTACTTTTTATCAGAATTTGATTGCACCTCAATTTCTTCACAAACCAATTCAGCAATTTTTTGCGCCGCCCCCGATTCTCCTCGAACCGCACGCAAACGATCGCCCATTTGTGCTAATTTTTCAGGATGGCTCAAATAGTCGATCGCCAATTTAGCAATTACTTCCGGTTCCAGCTTCCCAATTAACTCCGGCACAATCTCCTCCTGTGCCCAAATATTCGGCCAAGCATAAAGCTTTCCCTTTCCCAATTGCCAGATTAGCCAATTAATCGCCGTCGCAAAAGCTGAACCGACTAACGGTAAATTGGCCAGCAATCCCGGCAAACCATCCCAAGCTTTCATCGCATCCAATTGCTGCGTCGGTATCAAAACAATCATCGGTACAGCTAACGAACCCAGTTCCGCAGTATTCGCTCCCACAGTAGTTAAACACAGGCTGCATTCTGATAGCAAATCGTAGGCGGGCGTCTGCGTCCAAAGTTCTACTTGCAAGTTATTTGCTGTCTGCAAAAACGGCGGTTCTGTTAAATGAAGTTCGGCGCTGGCGTTCTCAAATAAATGCAGGCAAGGATTTTGTTCAGGGTCGGCAAAACGTGCTAGAGTTTGCATATCTAAGGTAGGAGCAACGGGAATTACAAAGCGAGTTTCAGGGCGGATGCGGTGGATGGATTGGGCGATCGACAAACATAACGGTACACCTAAAGCCAGTTTCGCAGGCTTGGAACCCGGCAACAATCCAATTAGTTCTATTTTTTGTAGGGGCGGTGCCCCCGTGCCCGCCCCGCCCGATTTCCCGTTCCCTACTTCGGAAATCAAATCTCCGACAACTGTAAATTTATTAGCATATTTTTGGGGAATTTTAGCAAAAACTTCCGGTTTCATCGCCGCAAATTTATCAATCCAGCGATACCACCGCGCGTCCCATTCCGCATAAATAACAGTGCGATATTTTAGCCTTTTGCCAATAACAACCGTAAAAAATTGATCGCCGCCTAAAAACAAAACAACTCCTGTTTCATACCAATCCCAATTTTCCGCTGTTTTGCCCGATAATAAGAATGGAAAAAAATGCTCCGGCGCCTGCACTCTGTCCACTTCTGGGTAGGAAGATGCGATTTGTGCTTCTTTCCCGGTGGCGTGCGGACAGGGGGACAGCACCACAGAGATACGCGCTTGAGTGCCCGCGTTTCCTAATTGCTCGCGCAAAGCTTGCACGGCGGGACGCACCCAAGTTGCCAATTCTCCGGGGCCGTTGGAGAGGATTAAAATATCTACTGCCATAGGATTTAATATTTGAGAGGATGTAAGGGAGATTTTATGACAGATTTAATTAATGCCGTCAAGACGGGTGATGTTGCGGCTGTAGAAAGTGCGATCGAACAGCGTGCAGATATCAATGCCAAAGATGAGCAAGGTGAGACGGCTTTGACGGCTGCGGCTGAGGCTGGCAATTCTGCGATCGTCAAAAAATTGCTGGCTGCAGGTGCGGATATCAACAGTCACGACAATGACGGGTGGACGCCGTTAATGAGTGCCGCTGCTGCGGGACATAGCGAGATTGTACAGCTTTTGCTGGAGGGGGGAGCGGATGTGAATGCTAAAACTAATTTTGGTTTGACGGCTTTGATGAGTGCTGCTGGTAGCGGGCGTACTCAAGTTGTGGAATTATTACTCGATAAAGGAGCTGATATTAAGGCTAAAGATAATAATACTTGGACGGCGTTAATTTGGGCGTCTTCTGAGGGCCATCAAGATACGGTTGAGGTTTTGAAGCTAGCGCGCGATCGCCATTAAAAACTCAGAAACCGGGTTTATTCGAGAAACCCGGTTTCTGGATGATACAATTAATTATCGCACTTTCAGCAGCGATCGGGCAAATCCTGAATAGCTTCGAGATTTCTATCCAAGTAGAGGTAGAGAAGCTCTAGATTCTGGTAATAAATTCAACTTGAGATTTCCGCCGCCTTCAATAACAGCGATCGTGTCAAATCTACTAATTCCCGAACTTCCATCGGTCAGGGAGACAAACAAGCCGTTCGTTTGGATAGCTAAATCTCGATTGTTGTTGATGGGAAATATCAAGAAGTTATCTAAGGAAGGTAGGATATCGCTTGTTGCTAGCTGAATGCTATCCTGACCTTGGGTAAAGTTCCGA
This sequence comes from Microcoleus pseudofavosus SVA1_A4, assembly GCF_036700565.1. Lineage (NCBI taxonomy): Bacteria > Bacillati > Cyanobacteriota > Cyanophyceae > Oscillatoriales > Microcoleaceae > Microcoleus > Microcoleus pseudofavosus. Next base: position 34,284 of record NZ_JAUBPE010000071.1, on the reverse strand, counting down.
ATAGTAGCAAAACCAGGCCCGATATACAACTTTGTTGGAGAACTGTATCCCTTACCACCAGTACCTACTAAAAGGTCTCCGAGCATGAATTTATCGCGACCGCTACCGCCAGTGAGAGTATCGAATTCATTACTGCCGTCACTTTCATAATTTCGACCGGGAATGGTAAAGCTATTAGTGCTTACAACAAACCCTACTTCAACTCCAATTAATTCGGTATTTCCCACCCCAGCACCGCTAATGATGTCATTCCCAGGAGATCCGATAAAAGTCGCAAAGCGGCTGGGATCGTTTTTGCCGAAATTGAAGTAGTGTTCGCGACCGGTTTTCAAGGCTCCCGATTCGACAAACGGCCGAACATCGGGATTATTTTGTAAGTATTCTGTTTCAAAAAATGAAGTCCCAAACTGACCGTCTTTGATGCCGAATTGAATGAAATGCTGGTAGCCGTTTTTAAAAGTTCCATTCTGAATAAACGGCTGCAACTGTCGGTTATTTGCTACATAAAACGCTTCGTCATACTCAGGCGATACGCGAGTGCGACCTTCTTCGTAACCGTATTGAATAAAGTGGTCTAGTCCGGTCGCAAAAGGTGCACTTGGGTTGTTGGGGGTGCGGACTAAGGGTGCGATGTCTGGGTTGCCAGCGAGGTAAGTAGCTTCGTCAAAATACCGCGATACTTTAGTTAGGCCGGCGGCTTGACCGAATTTTTCAAAGTGTTCTAGTCCCGATTTGATGACTCCTGCATCAATGGCTGGTTTGACCCAGGAATATTGCGAGAGGTAGTATTGTTCGTCAAAAATTGCGTAGTTAGCCATGTTTTCCTCCGGCGGCTTTAACGAGCTGTTTATGCAATTTATCCATCATCTGGAACTTACACAATACCCGATCGGGTGATTTTTTCCAAGTGTCAAATCTCACTTAACCTCTATGCTTTCTAGCCGAGGAAAGTGAGGCCGACTGGAGGACTAAACGGATTTATCATCCCAATCGGTTGCAGAGTTAGATTTGATCCGCCCTGAATTCTGGCAAGTGTATCTCCCGATTTTTGAATTAATAAGTCCGCCCCTGATGGAAATATACTCAGTTCATTAAAGCTTTCCACCAACTGAATAAAATCTTTTCCTTTTTCAAAGTTGACAATCCTTGCCTCGCCACTGCCCGTATAGAAATCTACCCGGCTGATAAAACTACGTCGGTTGTTGGGAACAGCATCTCCGAGCACGAAGTAATCAATGCCAGAAGTGCCAATTAATGTATCGAATTCAGTGGTAGTCAGGAAAGGCTCTCTCGTGATGTCATCCAATTTCAAAGCGTCATACTTATTCTTATTAATGCCCAAGGGTGGATTTTGGCCGGCGAAAGCTACTTGCAGTCCGATAATTTGATTTTTTCCCGCTGTAAATCCCGTGACGATATCATTACCGTTGGTTCCTGTAAAAAATCCGTATCGATTTGACTCAAATTGCCCAAAATTTAGATAGTGTTCTCGACCGGTTTTTAAACCTCCAGCATTCACAACCACCGCCACATCTGGGTTGTCTGACAAGTAACGCGGTTCAAAGAAACTTGTCCCGTACCTACCTTCTGTTTTTCCGAATTTGATAAAGTGTTGAAAGCCGGATTTAAAAATTCCGTTCTGCACGAAGGGAGTTATCTCCGGGTGGCGCTTTAAATAAAAAACTTCGTCGTATTCAGGCGATACGCGAGTGCGACCCTCTTCGTAACCAAACTTGATAAAGTGGTCTAAACCTGAAGCAAACGGCCGATTTTGGTTGTTGGCGGTGCGAACGAAGGGTGCAATATCTTGATTTTGAGCTAGATAGGTATCTTCGTCAAAATAACGCGATATTTTTGTGATGCCGGCGGCTTGACCGTATTTTTCAAAGTGCTCTCTGCCAGATTTGATGATTCCTGCATCAATGGCCGGTTTAATCCACGGATATTGCGAAAGGTAGTATTGTTCGTCAAAGATATCGTAATTCATAGTTTCTTGTTGAAAGTAAAGTGCGATCGTACTTTTTCATAGCACGATCGCCCACAACAAATAAAAAGTCATCAATCATCAGCATTAGCTAATGACTAATGATCGATGACCAATGACTGATGACTATCCAATCAAGAAAGTACCATTACCATTAGCGCCTTGAGGGATCAAACTCAGACTCGATCCTCCTTCAATCACACCGATCACGTCTCCAAAACGTGTTTGGATGGATAAATTGCTGCCAATAGGAACTAGCTGATAGCTGTCTAAAGAAGTTCCTTGCAGTTGGATAAAATCGTCTGCTGCGTTGAAGTTCCGAATAGTAGCTTGACCGTTACCCAAATAGAGCGGGGTCGCAGTTACATTCCCGGCTGTAGCAGGAACTCCCAGTACAAATGTATCTGCTCCCGGACTGCCGATCAGGACATCAAACTCATTGGTTCCAAAGCTTTCATACTGCCGGTTTCCTCGGGGATCGATACCTACTTCAACTCCCACGAGTTCGGTATTCCCCACGCCAACTCCTGTGAGAATATCGTTGCTGCGGCTGCCGACAAAAGTTGCGTCGCGGCTTGGCTCGTTTTTCCCGAAATTGAAGTAGTGTTCCCGACCAGTTCTCAGGGCTCCAGAGTTGACAAACGGCACAATGTCGGGGTTTTCTTTTAAGTATTCCGGTTCAAAAAATGAAGTCCCAAAACGACCTTCTTTGGCCCCGAATTGAATGAAATGCTGGTATCCTGATTTGAAAGGTGCATTGGGGCCTACAAACGATCGCAATTCTGAGTTATTTGCTAAATAAAAATCTTCGTTGTACTCAGGCGATACTTGGGTGCGGCGCTGTCCTTCATCGTAACCGAACTGGACAAAGTGATCTAGGCCTGTAGCAAAAGGTGCGTTTGGGTTGACGGTGCGGACAAAGGGTGCGATGTCTGGGTTGGCAGCAAGGTAAGTAGCTTCGTCAAAATAGCGCGATACTTTAGTTAGACCGCCAGCTTGACCAAATTTTTCAAAGTGTTCTCTGCCGGATTTGATGACTCCTGCATCAATGGCTGGCTTGACCCAAGGATATGATGCCAAGTAGAACTGTTCGTCAAAAATTGCGTAGTTAGCCATGTTTTTCTACCTAGGTTTTGATGAGTTTGATTGTGAATGCCAATTAGCTTTTCACTCATTCGATCGCCGGTCAGGAACTTACAAAATACAGACCTTATGAAATGCTTTTAAGTTCCCACTAAAATATTGAATTTTGTGACTCGGCAATTATCCGAAGGCTACATTCTGCCTTCAGAAATTATGCCTTTCTTCGGTAAGTTAATTGCTCGATCGCAAGTTTGATCTCTTCTACAAAACTTGGCACTTTTTTCAGGATTTCTTTCTCAAAGGTTGCTTTATTTTTCAATATTTTTTTTCAACCAGGTAATTATATAAACATAAAGTGATTTTTGTCAAGTAAAATTTTGTAAATAAAATATGGAGTGTTTGCTCAAGGAATTTATAAAAAAATGTAACGAAAAATTGCCATAAATTTGTCGAATTGTGTCATATGCAGGCTCAAATCGCCTAATGGCAAGCATTTTCTGGTAAAAATGCTTATGGGATAAAAAAATTCCCGATTCCCGAAAACAGCATCTTAAAGGAGCCTAACCGGATGTTCACTCACGTCAAGCCCACCATTCGCCACGTTGTGCCGGAAAACTTGCAGGGGCGATCGCTGATGAAGGTGGTCTATGTCGTACTGGAACCGCAGTATCAAAGCGCCCTGTCGGCAGCGGTTCGATCGATAAACAAGAAAAATCCGAATTTGGCAATAGAAATCAGCGGCTACCTGATCGAGGAACTCCGCAGCCCGGAAAATTACGAGGCCTTCAAGCGGGATGTGGCGGATGCCAATGTATTTATTGCTTCTCTAATTTTCATCGAAGATTTGGCAGAAAAAGTGGTAGCGGCGGTGGAACCGCTGCGCGACAGCTTAGATGTCGCCGTCGTCTTCCCGTCGATGCCAGGGGTGATGCGACTCAATAAAATGGGCAGTTTCTCGATGGCACAGTTGGGACAAAGCAAAAGTGCGATCGGCGAATTCATGAAAAAACGGAAGGAAAAATCCGGGAGTTCCTTCCAAGACGGAATGCTGAAACTGCTGCAAACTTTGCCGAAAGTGCTGAAATATTTGCCTCTTGACAAAGCCCAGGATGCCCGCAACTTCATGCTGAGTTTCCAATATTGGCTGGGCGGTTCCCAAGAAAACTTGGAAAACTTCTTGCTGATGCTGTCACATAAATATGTCTTCAAAGGCCAGTCACAGCCAACTTTCCAAGATCCAGTTGTGTACCCGGACATGGGGATTTGGCATCCTTTAGCACCGTCCATGTTTGAGGATGTAAAAGGATATCTAACTTGGTTTAATGCCCGCAAAGATATTTCTGCTGACCTCAAAGACCCTCTCGCACCTTGCATCGGGTTGGTGTTGCAGCGGACTCACTTAGTCACGGGAGATGACGCGCACTATGTAGCAATGGTGCAGGAATTGGAGGCAATGGGGGCGCGGGTTGTACCGATTTTTGCCGGCGGTTTGGACTTCTCGAAACCAGTGGAAACTTTTTTCTTGGAAGTCGGCGCCAAAGGTGTTGCACCGCTGCCGATCGTTGATGCGGTGGTTTCTCTGACTGGTTTTGCTTTGGTGGGCGGCCCGGCGAAACAAGATCACCCGAAGGCGATCGAATCTTTGAAAAAATTAAATTGCCCTTACATGGTGGCTTTGCCGCTGGTTTTCCAAACGACAGAAGAATGGGAAGATAGCGATTTAGGCTTGCACCCGATTCAAGTTGCCCTGCAAGTTGCGATTCCTGAGTTGGATGGTGCGATCGAACCGATTATTGTGTCGGGACGCGACGGTGCAACTGGAAAGGCGATCGCCCTACAAGACCGGATCGAAGCAATTTCCCAGCGCGCCATGAAATGGGCAATGCTGCGCCGCAAACCGAAATTAGACAAGAAAGTTGCGATCACAGTTTTCAGTTTTCCTCCAGATAAAGGCAACGTCGGAACAGCCGCGTACTTGGACGTTTTCGGCTCGATTTACGAAGTATTGAAAGCCTTAAAAGGTAACGGTTACGACTTGCCAGAATTGCCGGATTCCGCCGAAAAACTGATGCAAGAAGTCATCCACGACGCAACAGCCCAATACCAAAGTCCCGAATTAAATATTGCTTACCGGATGTCCGTAGCTGAATACGAAGAATTCACTCCTTACTCGGAACGGTTGCAAGAAAATTGGGGGCCGCCTCCGGGACATTTGAACAGCGACGGACAAAATTTGCTGATTTTCGGCAAACATTTCGGTAATGTGTTTATCGGAGTGCAACCTACTTTTGGATACGAAGGCGATCCGATGCGGTTGTTATTCTCTCGTTCTGCTAGCCCGCACCACGGTTTTGCTGCTTACTATACATATTTGGAGCGCATTTGGGGTGCGGATGCGGTGCTGCACTTTGGCACTCACGGTTCGCTAGAATTCATGCCCGGTAAGCAGATGGGAATGTCTGTCGATTGTTATCCTGACAGTTTGATCGGCAAAATTCCCAATATCTATTATTACGCCGCCAACAATCCCAGCGAGGCAACAATTGCTAAGCGCCGCAGTTATGCTGAAACAATCAGCTATCTGACTCCTCCGGCTGAAAATGCTGGTTTGTACAAAGGTTTGCAGGAACTCAGCGAGTTAATTGCTTCTTATCAAACTTTGAAAGAGACTGGGCGCGGTGTGCCGATTGTTGATGCGATCGTCGAAAAATGCCGTTTGGTGAATTTGGATAAGGATATCGCCTTACCTCCGGAACAAGAAAGAGGGGTTGCTGCGGGAATGACTTCGGAGGAACGCGACAATTTAGTTGGCTTGGTTTACCGCAAGTTGATGGAGATTGAGTCGCGGTTGTTACCTTGCGGTTTGCACGTTATTGGCAAGCCGCCGACTGCGGAAGAGGCGATCGCAACTTTGGTTAACATTGCCAATTTAGACCGGGAAGAAGACGGATTAATCAGTTTGTCGCGGATTATTGCTCAAAGTTGCGATCGGAATATTGACGATATCTACACCAACAACGACAAAGGCATTTTAGCAGATGTGGAATTGCTGCAAAACATCACCTTAGCCTGTCGCGATGCTGTTACAGCTTTAGTGAAAGAACAAACCGATGCTGAGGGTAGAGTTTCCCTAGTTTCCAAGTTGAATTTCTTCAACATGGGCAAGAAAACACCTTGGATTGAAGCTTTGCACGCAGCCGGTTACAAAAAAGTCGATCCTGATTTAATTAAACCGCTGTTTGAGTATCTGGAATTCTGCTTGCAGCAAGTTTGCGCCGATAACGAATTGGGCGCACTGTTGCGCGCGCTAGAGGGCGAATACATTATCCCCGGCCCCGGCGGCGATCCGATTCGCAACCCGGATGTTTTGCCGACTGGCAAGAATATGCACGCTTTGGACCCGCAGTCAATCCCCACCACCGGGGCGATTAAGTCTGCTAAGGTTGTAGTCGATCGGCTATTAGAAAGACAGCGCGTTGATAACGGCGGAAATTACCCAGAAACCATCGCCGTTGTGTTGTGGGGAACCGACAACATCAAGACCTACGGTGAATCCCTCGCCCAAGTAATGTGGATGGTGGGAGTGAAGCCAGTACCCGACGCTTTGGGCCGGGTAAACAAACTCGAATTGCTTTCTTTAGAAGAGTTGGGACGACCTCGGATCGACGTAGTAATTAACTGTTCAGGCGTATTCCGCGACTTGTTCATTAACCAAATGAATTTGTTAGATAAAGCCGTGAAAATGGCAGCGGAAGCCGACGAACCGTTAGAGATGAACTTCGTCCGCAAACACGCCCTGAAGCAAGCGGAAGAAATGGGAATTAACCTGCGACAAGCAGCAACCCGCGTATTTTCCAATGCGTCCGGTTCCTATTCATCTAACGTCAACTTGGCGGTAGAAAACAGCACTTGGGAAAGCGAAGCCGAGTTGCAGGAAATGTACTTAACTCGCAAATCCTTCGCCTTTTCTTCCGACAATCCGGGAACAATGGAACAAGACCGGCAGATTTTTGAATCATCCTTGAAAACTGCGGAAGTGACCTTCCAAAACTTGGATTCTGCCGAGATTTCCCTAACCGACGTGTCGCACTATTTCGACTCCGATCCGACTAAATTGATCGGCAGTTTGCGCGCAGATGGCAAGAAACCGGCATCCTTTGTTGCTGATACCACAACAGCCAACGCGCAGGTGCGGACGCTATCAGAAACCGTGCGTTTAGATTCGCGGACTAAGCTGCTGAATCCGAAGTGGTACGAAGGGATGTTATCGCACGGTTATGAAGGCGTGCGGGAGATTTCTAAGCGTCTGGTGAACACGACTGGATGGAGTGCGACTGCGGGCGCGGTGGATAATTGGGTGTATGAGGATGTGAACGGTACGTTTATCCAAGATGAGGAGATGCAGAAGCGTTTGCTGAATCTGAATCCTCACTCATTCCGCAAGATTGTCAGCACTTTGCTTGAGGTGAATGGCCGGGGTTATTGGGAGACTTCGGAGAGTAATTTGGATCGTCTGCGTGAACTTTATCAGGAGGTGGAAGACCGGATTGAGGGGGTAGAATAGGATTGTAGTAGGCATCAATTAGTAGAGAGGTTTTATACAACGTCTTTACTAATTGATGCGAAGCAAGGAGGCAGAATTTAAAAGGTCAAGAATGAGTTAACTTATCATATTTACAAAGTATTTACTGCTAACCAAAATGAAGGCTATTATTGTAATAATTAAATTCATAAAGTTTGAGAGCAGCAGAAAAAAATCAAGTAAGGTTCTGAGGTGGGTATGTATATAGTCAAGGAAAAAGATCATGACTACAATGGTCAAAAACTTCTAACTACTTTCCATATAACTTATGAATGGGATGGCAAAGAAACAGTAATTAAAACGGTAAAAGAAGAAAATGTAATGCGAATTTACAATATGCCTCGATGGGAACCCCCCCGTCGTCAAACAGTAAAGTTTTCGGAGTTAGGCGATCGGATTAAAACTGCTCTTTTACGAGCAAAAGAAACTGGCGAAGAAGTTGATATAGGTGAGTCGGGAATTCCAGATTAAGCCAGTAGCTATTCCATACTTCAGCGCAGTGGATAATATAGAAGAGGTAGTTCAACTCCTGAACCCAAAAGTCGCTGGATTGTCAATTAGTTAAACTCCAATTAAGGCGACCGCCACTCTCTTAGCAGACGAGCGATCGCCTCTCTTTTGCCCAAAAAGCGAGCGCCCCTCTCTTACCAGACAAGCGATCGCCCTTATCTTCCCAAAGTGCGATCGCCCCAGAGCTTTCCCCCGAGCGAACTTTGGGGAGTATTCTCGAAGAAAGTGGTGTTTGTTCCAGTCTCAAGTAGTCTTGGCGCGAGATTAGCTCACCTTCTTGACATTGATATCATATTATGATATCATAAATTTAATATAATAAGAAACAAAATTTTCATGGAACTAAATAATAAACATCGTAAGATTTTAGAATCAATTTTTACAGAGCCTATACCAGCTAATATTAATTGGCAAGATATTGAAAATTTATTTACAGCACTCGGTGCTACTGTTACTCAAGGTTCAGGTTCGCGGGTTCGCATTTTCTTAAATGAGGTTAGAGCTGTATTTCACGAACCACATCCTCAAAAAGAGACAGATAAAGGAGCAGTTAAATCTGTCAGGGAATTTTTGATAAAGGCGGGGGTTGAGCCATAATGACTTAGCTGTTAACGGGAAAATCCTTGTTGATTGCCCAAATCAACAAGGGTATTAGCATAAAATTTATCATCCACAAGCTTCACTTATTGAAAGAGGAAAAATTAACAGCCATGATGACTTACAAAGGTTACAGTGCTAGCATTGAAGTAGATTTAGAAGCGGAAATTCTTTTCGGGCGAGTCCTCGATATTAATGACGTAGTGACTTTTAAGGCACAAACTATTGAAGAAGCTCGCCAAGAATTCCAAAATTCCATAGATGATTATCTAGAGTTTTGCCAAGAATTAGGACAGGAACCTGATAAACCATTTTCAGGTAAACTTCCCTTCCGCACTACTCCCGAACATCACCGCAAAATCTTTATTGCGGCAAAGAAGGCTGGCAAAAGTATTAACAATTGGATGGATGAGGTTTTAATTAGAGCAGCCGAGCAAGCAATTAACACTTAATTAGCTTAGGATAATTAAGTTAGCTCCATTAACGAGGTAAACTATGCCACTAACTGCAACCGAATATAAATACATAGAATTAGATGAGAAGAATGTGCCTATCATCCAAGGGACTACGATGAAAGTAGTTGAATTAATTACCTCAGTAAAAGCTTACAGATTGAGTCCTGAAGAATTACTGGAAAGCTATCCTCACCTAACTTTGAGTAAAATTTACTCTGCCTTAGCTTACTACTGGGATCGTAAACAAGAGCTTGATGCAGATATGCAGCGCCGATTCGAGTATGCCGAAAAGTTGCGATTAGAAGCCGGTGAATCTCCTTTGGCTAAAAAACTCCGGGCCCAAGGACTAATTAAATGAGTGTAGCTTTGTACATGGATGAGAATGTGCCTCTACCGATTACAAATGGACTGAGACAAAGAGATGTAGATGTTTTGAGAGCTCAAGAAGATAACCATCAAAACACGCCAGACCCTATTATACTCGATCGCGCAACGGATCTTCAGCGCGTTGTTTTTACACAAGACGAAGATTTTTTAGCCATAGCTAACAGCCGCCAGCAAGCAGAAGTAAATTTTGCTGGCGTTATCTATGCCCATCAACAGAATGTAACTTTTGGTGATTGCATTCGTGACTTGGAAATTATTGCTAAGGTGAGCAAACCTGAAGATTTAGTTAACCGCGTTCAGTACCTACCTTTATAGCCAAAGCCTTACTAGAAATTATTTTGTATCCGATATTCTCCTAAGTGCGCGGGTGCGAATATAGCTCAATTTTAAATTGTGGGAAAAGCGATCGCCCCTTTATTCCCAAAGTTCGATCGCTCTTATACTATATTGCACAATTTGTTAGCTGTTGCGAATTCACCTCAAAGGCGATCGCAAACTCCACTTGCGGCAGCAATCTTTTGATAATCCGCAAGTGTTCCTCGGCGTCGTTTCGGCGGCGAAAACGCGCCACAGTCAGGCGTTGCAGGTTGGGCAGGTGGCGGTAAATCACCCACGGGTAAAGTTGTTGTTTGTAGTTCATCCTAGTTCTGCCATAGATTGCGGGCAAAATGAGACACTAGAAAGGCAGGACAAGTTAACCCCTAACTAGCTTTTAGTGGTTTGTCCTCTCTTAGTTACTTTAACGCCATTATGACGCGCCAAAACTTATATGTCAATATGACGCGCCAAATTTTTATGAAAAAAGACAGAAGACCTCAAGATAGTGATTCACCAATAGAGACGCTGAGAATTGAGCGGACGCAGCTTTCTCAGGCGGAATTTGCGGTGCAGTGCGGTATCCCCTTGCGAACTTATCAGCGGTGGATTTCCGGCGAAACAGAAGCAAAACCAACGCCTCGGCAGTGGAAAACCATGATGCGATTGCTACAAATTGAATCAGCCCTGGAAATTCCCGATGATTTCGGACCGATCGCTGTGAAGGAAAATGAAGATTAGAAAACCATCGCTTTCTGGGCGATCGTACCCGGTATTATGACAAAGCCAAGACAACCTCAAGAAGAAGCTGGCGAATCACCGCTGAAAAAACTCAGAGATGAGTTAGGAATGTCCCAAGAAGAATTTGCTCGGCAAATTGGGACATCGGTACGCACTGTGAGTCGCTGGGAAGCCGGAGATAACGTGCCGACATTCACAATTGCCCAGATGAAAGCTTTGGCAAATTTTTTGCGATCGCGCGGGTTAACTCTTGATGACTTGCCCGATCGCTTTGGCCCGCCTGAGTGAGGATGTGAGAAAAATAGGATACGATCGCCCCTCGATTTGCCTTCGATCGAACGAAAGAGGAGTATTTTCGCAGAGCGATCGCCCTTGATTTTATATTATAAATAGATGGGAGTATTGAGCCATGAATAATATCAATTATGCTGCAATGAGCGATCGCGAACTAAAGCAATACATTCTCACTCATAGAGACGATCGCGAAGCTTTCTATGCCTACATGGATCGGCGGCATTCCCGTCCTCGCAAAGTTACTATAAAACTTGACGATCCAGCTTGGGAAGAGAAAATTATATCAGCTATTGGGGTGCAGTTAAAGTCGGCTAATTAATCCAGACAATCGTTTGCATTGCCCTTAAACATACCAGCGATCGCCCTCGCAACACTCAATATGCTACAATCCCCAATAAAGGTCGTTTAGCCACGATAAAATACCGCTATGACTGCCCTCACCCTCAACCTCAATCCAATTATTAAGCTGACAGACGATCAGTTTTTCCAACTATGTCAGGAGAATGAAAATATTAGATTGGAACGCACAGCGAAAGGAGAATTAATTATCATGTCACCAGCAGGAGGAGAAACTAGCAACAGCAATGCAGGATTAACTGCACAGATTTGGATTTGGAATCAGCAAAATAAACTGGGTAAAGTTTTTGATTCATCTGGTGGTTTTAAACTTCCCAATGGTGCAAATAGAGCACCTGATGCTTGTTGGGTAAAATTAGAACGCTGGAATGCACTAACTCCCGAACAACAAAAGAAATTTCCCCCCATTTGTCCTGATTTTGTCGTTGAGTTAATGTCTCCCAGCGATAGTTTGAAAGAAACTCAGGATAAGATGAAAGAATACCGAGCTAACGGTGCTGTTTTAGGTTGGTTAATTAATCGCAAATCGCGGCAAGTAGAAATTTACCGTCTGAATCAACAAGAAGTTGAAGTGTTGGAATCTCCAGCCACTGTATCCGGTGAAGATGTTCTCCCCGGATTTATTTTGAATCTTGAGTCGATTTGGTAATGTACGCGCGTGCGAAGCTATCCCGCAGGGAATCGCACCTGTCCAATGTTCAATACAGTAAAATAGAGTTAAAGTTCTCGTGGAGTATTTGCAATGGTTCAAACCCTGGCGTACAGTAAAGAAGAGCTTGCAGGTTCTCACCTGGTTTTACATGATATCAGTTGGGAAACCTACGAACACTTGTTAGAAATATTTGCGGAACGTTCAACGCCGCGCATGACTTACTATCAAGGAACTTTAGAACTTATGGTACCTTTACCAGAACATGAAAGGTATAGCTGGACTCTCGGTAGGCTAATTGTAGCGCTGTCTGAGGAAATTGGGATTGAAATTATCGGATTAAAATCATCTACTTGGCGTTCGGAACCGAAAAAAGCTGGCAACGAAGCTGATGAATGTTTTTATATTCAAAATGAAGCTTTAATGCGGGGAAAGTTAACTATTGATCTCAAAAATGACCCGCCGCCCGACTTAGCTGTGGAAATTGATTTGACTAGCTCATCTATCAATAAAATGGCGGTTTATGCGGAATTAAAAGTGCCGGAGGTTTGGATTTGGAAGAAGGGGAAACTAATAATTAACATTTTAAATGATACGGGTTATATCGAGTCGGAAACGAGTTTGGCATTTGCCTCGTTTCCTGTCAAAGAACTCGCACAGTTTATGCACCTAGACTCAGAAAAGGGAGAGAATGCGAGAATTAGAGAGTTTCGGGAATGGGTGCGATCGCACTTACAGAAACAGCTACGCTAGGGAAACGGCAGTGCCGTTTCCTAGGGGTACGGACACGGCAGTGCCGTTTCCCTACGGATATCGCGTTTATCAACCTAATTTGATATCAATTAGAAAGATACTGAGTTTTCACATACTGTTTCATCACAGGATTCAAACTAAACAAAGTTATCTTTTCCTCTTCTACAGCATCCAATAAAAACCGACTTCCCAGAGATCGCACTGCATTGACTATTTCTGACGGGGAAAATGGTATTTTGTTGAAAATTTGCGACACAGCAACCGGTTCAGGTTGATTAGCCAGGTAAATCATCACTGCTAACTCTGCCGGAGTCAAACGCCCAAAAGGTTGAGATAACTGAGATTGCAACCCTTCATCTAAAATCGGCATCTCGCAGTGCAAAAACTCAGAAACTCTCCCCCCAAACAACTCTCGAATCAGCGTTGCAGTGAACTCCAACCACAGAGGATTGCCTTGATAAATATCAATCAAAGTTGACCATGTTTCCTCATCGGATAAATTTTGTGAGTTCAAAATCTCTTTCGCTGCTACTCCTAAACTTCCCAATACAAAACATCGCACGGGATGATTATCTTTTGATAATCTGGCAATTTCCCTCGGTTTTTCCCAACTATTCAATATCAAACAACTTTGATGACAAACTTCGGCAATTAGTTTAAAAAATAACTGATAATCTTCATATCCAGTTTTATATTGTCCCGCTAGTTGCCCGCTGCCCAAAAGCATCTGTACATCATCGAGGACAATCAGACATCGGTTTTTTCGCAGGTAATCGAGGATTTGGGAAATTTTGGTTTCGATGTTTTGGGGAATTTCAGATGGTTGGGAAAAGATTTGCAGCAGGTTGGTGAGGGTTGCATCAAGGGTTGGGGAAAAGCGGAGGCTGCGATAGATGACGTAATCGAATTGTGTTTTGATGCGATCGATCAGGCTTAGGGAGAGGGTTGTTTTGCCGATTCCGCTGATTCCCAGGAGTGCGATCAGGCGTGTGCGATCCTGTGTTATCCAGTTTTCGAGGGTGGAGAGTTCGGAAGTGCGATCGAAAAAGCTGAAGATTTCGGGCGCGTCGCCTAAGTCTATGTGGAGTTGTTTAGGAGTTTGTTGGCGGTTTACGGGTTTTGTTGGGATTCTCGCCCTTTCTTGACAAATATTGAGGTTGTTAATCGCTACATAATCTCTACCTACTCTACCGATGGCTGATGAAAAGTTATCAAATTTCGCTTTTTCTAATATTGCTCTAAAATTTCTTTTAGTAATATCTTCTCCCAATCCCTCTGAAAATATTTGCCATAATTCCGAACCGATATCTCTGGTATGGCCTTCACTCGAATGAGTCTCTTCAGCAATTTGCGGGTATGTCCGACCTTGGAATGTCCCTTCTAGGATAGCTTTTTGCAGATAGTCTATATGTTCTCCCGTCTTCGCGAAGATTAGTTCGTCTGCGAGTTTCAAGACTTCTGCGATGTCCATAGGTCAGTCGTGTACTGGGATTTGTCGTATTATATCCGATCTTTCCGACATTTCCGACAAGATTCCGACATTTCCGATTTGCTTGTCTGGCGAAAGTTCCGATCTTTCCGATATTGCCAAACTCATCCTTGTACTATACTTAAGATTAAGTCAGTATTATTAATAAGGAAAAAATCAATGGCTGATTGGCCTGATAGTGCTCAAAAAATTGGTAATGATTGCTACTACAAAGTGGCTAGAAGTGGAACTGAGATTCTAGTGGGCAAAACTGAAGATGATATTGACTATAACTATCAAGGTTTAAAAAACCATGTTCACTATTACAAAGAAAATGGGGGATGGTATGTTAGAACTACGGAGGGAAGTGTACGCCAAGAAATAATTGCAAAATATGGTGGTTCTAGGAGGGAAGATGACACAAGAGGAGGCTACGGAAACAGTCTGTATGGAACTACAGGTGCATCCGTTGATGAAGAACTTAGTAATTGGTTAGACTCATTACTGGATTAATTGTGATTAGAAAAGTTGCGAGCGCCCACATTTACAAGAAAAGTTAAATGTTAGGCGATAGCTTCACGAAACCTGCTAATTAGAGTTCAGTTAATACTGAGATTGAGTTGAATCTTATAAAAATCAAGGGAGTAGTTATGGCTAGAAAACACATGGGTACAGTTAAAACGCCGACAGATTCTTCTTACGATTATGATTGGGACGAGGATACTGGCGAAGTATATGTTGGAAATGAATCTGCTGGTAAAGCCTCATCTGCTGAGGAAGCTTGGCGTAAAGCGAATTTCTACGCAACTACTCTTCAGAAATGGAAGGATTGATTGAGAAAACTTGCGATCGCCCACACCTCCAGGACAAGTTAAAGGTTGGGCGATCGCTCAAAGTATACTAATTAGTAGCGAAAAAATATTAAGTTATTTTAGTGTAAAGATGAGAGTGTAAAGATGAGTGAATTATTTGAAAACCCAGGTGATTATTTATCTGTTGGTACCGCTAGACTGTTTAATAATGCTATCGAAAAAACTTCTGAAGGCCAAAAATATCAAGAATCAGGATACTACAAAAAGGCTCTTGAAAAATATAACTCTGCTTTAAAATTCTACGAAGGTTTTTTTTGTTTTTGCGAATCAAAAGAAGGGGGCATGATTTTTCTAGCAAGCCAAATCATCTTACTTTTTGTGATGCTTAGCTTTATCGACAAAGTGAAAAAGTGTTATGATGAACTCAACGAACCTTATAAAGCACTGATATTCCAAAAAAAAGTTGATGAAATAGTAGAGACAATTGGTAAATATGAAAACAAGTTAGAACCAGAATATTTGGTTATTTATAATAATACGATTCAAGCAAGTTCTAACAAATTGTCTGATGAAGAAAAGGCGATAAGAGATAAATGCAGGGATTTTGTAGAAAATACATATAAAGTCGAGGATTATTCAGACGATCCCATATTCATAGAACTGGTGGCCAACTTTGACAAATGTTGTTCCTATAAAACATTTCTTGTACCATCCAAAGCAGTTAGTGTTAGTAGTTCTAGTAGCTCTTGCTTCATTGCCACAGCAGCTTATTCTACTTCCACACACCCAGATATAGACACATTCCGCAATTTCCGTGACAAAAAACTTTTAACTAATCCTGTAGGTCAAGGATTAGTCAGCCTATACTACAATATCAGCCCTAGCATCGCTAACTATGTGAAGATGCAACCAGTCATCAAGAGCTTTTTAAGACAGCAGTTAGAGCGTTTAGCTGAGTGGATGCGTAGCCGAGAAGTTAAAAGTTAGTACAGTTTTAAAAAGAACTATTTAACAAGCAGCGGGGAAATGCGATCGCCCTTATCTTCCCAAAGTGCGATCGCCCCTTTTTTCCAAGTACGATCGCCCTTATTTTCCAAAAGTGCGATCGCCCTTATTTTCCAAAGTGCGATCGCCCTGATTTTCCAAAAGTGCGATCGCCCTTATCTTCCCAAAGTACGATCGCCCTTATCTTTCTCAAAGTCCGATCGCCCTTATTTTCCCAAAGTGCGATCGCCCTTTGCTTTCCCACACCAAACTAATTAACACCCTATCTAAGCGGTTTTCTAAACCGATGTCCATCAGGTTCTACAACCAAAAATGCCCCTTTTAGTTCTACTTCAGAGTAATTTTCAATAACTCCTGCTAGTTCCTTATGAACTTCATTCACCATTTTAGGTAAGACTCGAAGGTAAATCACACCTGTTCCGATCGCCCTCACAAAAACAAGATTTCCGTAATCTCTGTCTCGCGTAACCAGGATGCGATTTTCTGCTTGCGCTACTCTCAGTATTTCTTCATCACTTGCTTGCGCTAGACCCATTTGAGCGACAACAATTACATCATGTCCTGCATCAATCAAAAACTTTGTGGTGACAGCATACACATCTTGATCGATCAGAAACTTCATAATTTAAGCTAATGCCAAATGCACATCTTCAGCCGCCACCAGTGCGATCGCATAACGCAAGCACGCCCGAATATCATCCATTTCCAGATCGGGATAGTAGTCTCGGATAATTTCTCCAAAAGAAAGCCCTTCATTTAGTAATTCGAGAACGCTCTGTACAGTAATGCGCGTACCCATTATGCAAGGCTTACCGAAGTGAATTTGAGGGTTGACGGAGATTCTGTCCATTTTGACCACAGAGCTATATGTCTCTTCTATTTTAAGTCATCAGGTAGGCGATCGCAACCTGTATTTTTCACCAGCGGCATTATTTTCCAATCAGCCGATCGTACTCTGCGTGCGTACCAATCCAAAACCACAAAATACCTGTTTAAATTTCTACACCCAACGCCCGATAAGCTTGTCCGGCCCTTACAGACCAATAATTACCAACCTTCTTAAAATGCAAAGAAGGATGAGACGGATCTGCCTTCAGCAACTCATAACACCGATCGGCTGTAGCCTCTACGGTTGATGGCAAAGCATTGTAACAATCCCAAAACTTTCTCCTTCGTATAGTGCATTAAATCGCTCGATAATTACCACTCTCAAAATCTGCGATCGCTTCTGCTGTTAAAGCATCCAGTTTACCCTCCGCAATATCTTTCTCTAACTGAACATCCCATCGTTGGTAATCCAAATTTAGAAACCACTCTAACAACTCTCCAATCTTGTTGGGCGGAAGTTGGAGAATCGCATTTTCTATCTGTTCAATAGTCAACATAGGCTATCTTAAGTTACACTAAATTTCGTTGATTTTTTTGCTTGCTCTATATTATATCTCAATTGGGAATTCTGGGAAAAGCGATCGCCCTTATCTTCCCAAAGTACGATCGCCCTTATTTTCCAAAAGTACGATCGCCCTTATTTTCGTTTTAGTTGCTCAACTGAAGTCACCTTACCTGCTGCTACATCTTTTTGGGCTTTATTAAAAGCTTCAACAAAACCGGGAATTTTCAATAATTCGTTCGTAGCTTCATTGCTTTCACGTTCTCCTAAATAAGGTAAGAAATCAGCAGCAACGAGCAGCCGTTCAGGAGATAAGCGATCTATTGATTGCTTAAGATTCTCGCGAAGTTCTTGAGTTTTCATAGTTAATAGCTATTGAAAATTATTAGAGCTACCTGCTCGATCGTACCAGATAGTCTGAAACTTGGCTTCTGCGATCGCCCACAATCAAAAACCCTTCAAAAAAAAAACCAAGCACTTGACAAATAATCACCTCAGAAGTTAACTATTGAATAGATCGCACCTTGACACCAATGATTTCATACCTAATATCATTCTCCTGGGGAATATGCCTGCTACTATCCCTCACAGGCTGGGGAAAAGTCCTCAACCACATTCTTTTTCCCAACCAGCGGATTGACTGGGGACAAAGAGCCGCTTGGGGTCTAGCCTTTAGCGTTCTAATTGGCGGCATTTTAAATGCAACGTGGACTATTTCCCAAACCACAATTTTAATTTTTTTAGGTTTGGGACTCATTTATTGTCTAGTAGATTTGGTAAATCACAGACAATCAATCGCCACCAAGCTCTCACAGCTATTTCAAGAAACTCGCAAAGATAAAATCATCTTAGCAGGAATTGCCACAGTTAGTTTCCTGATTTTAATCCAATACGCGGGATGGATTTATACAGGCAGAGTCAACTTTTCCAACATGGTTTATGCTGACGGGTTTAATACCAGCGATGACTACCACGCTTACTTAGTATTTCCCCACAAAATGCTGCAACTCGGTTCGATAGGCCTAGAGCCTTTTAGCGAAAGAAGAATGATCTCTTTGGGGGGACAGTCATTTCTCCATACTTTAATTGTCAGCGTACTTTCTGACACTAATTTAAACATCATAGACCCTGGTTTGGCGCTGATAATTACTGTTGGACTAATTATTGGTTTTTTTCAAAAAAATCCAGCCTCGACGAGACGAGTAATCTTTACAATCTTATTTGTACTCTTGATTGCTGTACCCAAGGCAAACACTACAAGTATGATGCTGCCAGTCGCTTTATTTGTAAGTTTGTTCAGGACGCTTGACAGTAAAGAAATAGAACGCAACTCTTGGGTTTCCAATGCTTGTATTATCGCTTTAATCTCCGCAGCACTTTGTACTTTGAAATCTTCCCTAATTCCCGCCTCTGCTATTGTATTTGCAGTTAGCTACATTTGCTATTTTATCAGTTCCCCTACAAAACTCAAAGTTGTATGGGAATTCGGACTGGCGACAGTATTAGTGGGAATATTTCTCCTACCTTGGATGATTTCTTTGTATCAATCGTCAGGCACTTTACTGTATCCTCTTTTGGGAAAAGGCTATCACGCCTCCGCCTACGGCATTACTTTCAAATCAGGCTCGTCACTGTTGGGAACTGTTAAAACAGCCCTCGCAGCATTCAGAGGCATCTACATTTTTGTACTGATATTGCTCGGCTGTTTGAGCTTGAGCGTCCGACCTCTGAAGTTTGGCAATTTACCCGAAGAACGTTCGTTCTCGAACCGCCAAGCAGCTTTATCTATGACAGTTGCAGCGGGATTGGCAACAGTTGCTGTAGGCGTACTTACCGAAAATGCCGACCCTTTTCGCTATTCATTCTCTCACCTGTTCCCGGCAATTATCATATTAATTACGATCGCCATGACTGATACAGGAGCATTCAATAAAAACGGAGTAGCCAACTTTTTTATTGCCGCTGTATTTTGTGCAGGTCTCGCAATCAGCTACGATTGGGATATCACCAAACAAACTTATTCGGCTTATGTAAAAAACATTCAATTCGGACTCACGAATCCATCTTTAGTTTCAGCTAAGCAAAAGTCGCAGTATGCAGCACTGCAACAGTCTATTCCACAGGGAGAAACAGTTTTAACCAGGCTAGATGCACCTTTTATCCTCGATTTTAAACGCAATCAAATTTTCATCGCAGACTGGCCGGGAGGAGCGAGTTTACCTCCCGGAATGCCTGTATTCAAAGGCCCTGAAGCTTTAGCAACTTATCTAGTTTCACAATCGATTAGATACATAGCTTATTCGTCTTGGAGTCTCAATCATCCCGCAGATGTAGATACTTCAGGGCCTGGATTGTCATCTTGGTTTCGACTGCAATCACAACTCTCTCACGACTTTCGGGATAACGTGCAGCAACTTGCAAAAACCAGAAAAAAACTTTATGAAGACGGAGAAAATTTTGTGCTGGATTTGGGAGTTCAGAGTAAGTAGCAACTATTTACATGACATAAAAAAGGAGATTAGATATCAAACCCAGCAGCCGAAAATGTCTGGTAGAAACTTCAGCATCTGCTGGCAGCATCTTTAACACATCTTTCTCGGATAAAAGGTTGAGATTTTCCTCTTTAGAAAAAAAGTCCTTGCCGATCGTTCTCAGGAAAGCTCGAAACCAAGAGGGGGGAAGCCAGTGTATTAGGGGAACAGCAGTGTGGAATTCTACGGGATACCAACGGTTGGGAGTTGTGATGCAGCAAGTTTTGCCGACGCGGCAAAGTTCCCGAACAAAAGCTTGTTGCTGAGTCCGACTGCCGACGTGTTCGATTACGGCAAAACTCACGACTAAATCAAAACTTTTGTCGGGAAACGGCAAGCTTAATCCATCAGAACGGACGTATTTTAAACCTGGATATTCTTCTTCTAAAAACGCAGCATCTTCCATACCGACTGCGGTGATTTTGTGGGGATATGGATAGAGTTTTTCAAAGAAGTTGCAATCTTCGCGGCGGTCGGAAGTGACTCCCACATCTAGCACTGTTGTGTCGGGGTTTGGATTGGCTAATGCCACGAGCAAATCAAACATTTTTTGGCGAGCATACCAAGATAGTCGAGTTGCGAAACCGCCTAATTTTGGGCCAATATACTCGCTCGATTTGTCTTCAGTTACTGTCATATAGATTTGAGATTTTATATTGGGATGGAATGATACCAATTCCGGCTAATCAGCTACGCTCAAAATGTTGGGAGTCAGTCCTTGAAACCTTTTAGGAATCAAGTCTTGACTGCAAACTTATCTGTAATTAGTTAACCGGACTCTATCGCACAAAACCTACAACAATCTAACATAGCTTGATTGGCAGTGGGAACTTTCTTGATAAGCAGAGCAATTGTGCTACCCTAATTTAGGTGGGAGAACGAAATTTTATGTGGATTTTTATTACCTGCGTTTTAAGCTCAGGACGCTGAGAAAAAAGCTGGAAAGAACCATCTGCAAACCGACGGTGAGGCAAGTGAGCGAGGGAATAACCAAACGCAGAGTTTTAGAAGAATCTAGAGAACCGAAAGCTGTTTCCCTCCATATAGTTAATGACAAGAACGAGCCAACTATTCCGATTAAGATCAGTGTGACTCCGACAATCAATCCTGTCTCTAGGGTGACATAGCGAAATATTTTGTTGAGTTTGGGGTCTTCGGGCAGCAGTTTCTCGCTGATGGCGAAAACTTTGGTGAAGAAAGCGAAAGTTACTGCTTGAAAACCGACGATAATTGCGATCGAACTATAAAGCAGCGTGTGTACGTCAAAGCTGATACCTCCGATTTTTTGAGTACCGGGCAACAGCCAAATGCTAACAATTAGGCCCCAAATCATCAGCGCAGTACCGGGATACAGAAACAGCCACCGGGGACTGTAAAGCAGCAAAAATCGGAGGTGCCGCCAGCCATCTCGCCAAGTTCGCAGGTGCGGCGGGCGGCTGCGGCCGTCGGGAGAGAGTACCGTTGGGACTTCAGCGATCCCCAACTTGTACAGAGAGGCTTTGACGACCATTTCGCTAGCAAATTCCATCCCCGTTGTTTGCAAGTCCAGTTTCAAAATTGAGTCTCTCCTGAAACCGCGCAACCCGCAGTGAAAGTCGCCGGCGGGACTTGAGAAGAATAGCTGCCCAACCCACGTCAGCACCGGATTTCCTAAATATTTGTGCAGCGGCGGCATTGCCCCCGGTTTGATGCCCCCTTGAAAGCGGTTTCCCATCACTAAATCGCACCCTCCCCGCAATTTTTCGACAAAGGCGCCGAGGTTGGAAAAGTCGTAGCTGTCATCGGCATCGCCCATAATTATATAGACTCCGCGCGCCGCGATTATGCCACCCATCAGGGCGCTGCCGTAGCCTTTGGCTGCTACGGGTACGACTCGGGCTCCCATTCTGGTGGCGATATCTTGAGAACCGTCAGTGCTGCCATTGTCTGCTATGATGACCTCACCGGCAATATCAAGTTCGCGCAGCGATTTCAGCGCCTTCTCTATGCAGACTTCTAAAGTTTCTGCCTCATTCAGGCAAGGCATGAGTATCGATAATTCGAGAGTGTATTCCCCGCTTGCGTTGGTCTCTTCTGCCATATGTTTGTTTCACTCTTGTTGGCGATCGACAATACTTGCATTTCCAGTATGTATGTTTAAAATATGGGTGGCGAACAAAACTCAATAAAACTTAATCTAAGCTGTTAAGGAGAGTTTTTTCCGAGCCATTCTAGATCTGTAGTATTATGTTGGTGAACTAATGAATAGAGGCGTTTTTCTAGTTTTGCTTGCTGCTATTTTGTGCAGTGTTGTGGGTCAATTTAGTCTGAAGGCAGGAGCTAAAATCTTAGGGCCCATCGGCGCTGCTAATTTAGTAGAAAAAGTTATGGCAATGGCAACTCAGCCTTTGATAGTTGGAGGTCTGTGTTTGTATGCAGTTTCTTCGATCGGCTTTATCGTAGTTTTGTCTCGCGCCAACATTAGCATAGTCTCGCCTTTACTGTCAATCAGTTACTTGTTTACTGTTTTGGGCGGCAAAATTGTATTTAACGAGCCTTTGCCGCCGCTGCGGTTGGTAGGCGTGGGGCTAATTATGACGGGAGTAATTTTTGTACTCCAAGGTCAAAGTGGGGGAACCGCTGGGGGCAACTAGCGATCGCTTTTGACATAGACGCTTGAGTGCGGAATTGATAACTTAGGTCAAAGGGGTATATTTCAGCATTGTTTTATGAAATGATACTGCTGTATGTCTAATATTTCTGAGACGGTGAATCCCAATCAATTATTGAACGATCGCACCGCAGTTCTTGCTACCATGCACCAAAAAGAACGGGTGATGGCTCCCGTTTTGGAACGAGAATTGGGCGTAAATATCCTAGTACCTGCGGAGCTTGACACTGACGCATTCGGCACCTTCACCAGAGAAGTTAAACGCTTAGGAACTCAAATAGAAGCGGCTCGCCATAAAGCACAAAAAGCCCTAGAAATTGCAGGCGAAACTCTTGCCTTTGCCAGCGAAGGTACTTTCGGCCCTCACCCAATGATGCCGTATCTGGCAGCTAACAGAGAAATAGTAATTTTATTAGATCGAGCCAACAATCTAGAACTCATCGGCGACTCTTTCTCGGTTGAAACTAACTACAGTCACCAGTTAATTTCCAGTATAGAAGAAGCAGATGATTTTGCTAAAAAAGCTGGATTTCCCGATCACGCACTGGTGGTTGTAGTTGGCGAAGCTGCGCTCGGTAACGGCGAACTTGTCAAGGGCATTAGGACAGAAAAACAATTTTTTGACGCTGTGACAGCAGGCTTAAATAAATCGTCAACCGGCCGAGTTCACATCGAAACAGATATGCGGGCGATGTACAATCCAACTCGGATGAAAAACATTGAAAATGCAACTCTCGATTTAGTTAAAAAATTTAAGCAATTCTGCCCGGAGTGCGGTTGGCCGGGATTCGAGATTGCTGAGACGAAAATTGGATTGCCCTGCGGACTTTGCTATTTTCCGACTCAGCTAGCGCGATCGGCAATCTATAAATGCAAAAACTGCGGTTATACTAAAGAAAAACTATTTCCCGACGGTCGAGAGACTGCCGATCCTTCCCTATGTCAATATTGCAACCCTTAGAAAAATAATTGCACAAAAATAGTAAAGTTTGCAACAATATTATTGAGAGTTCCCTAATTAAATTCACTAATGATAGCCATAGAAACAGAACGCAACTGGAAACCAGTTATTAAAGAATTCGAGGCTGTAGTCGGCAAAAACGGCGTCGTACAGCGCCGCGAAGAATTGATTGTCTACGAGTGCGACGGGCTCGCCAGCTACCGCCAGCGCCCCGCCGTGGTGGTATTGCCGCGAACTACCGAGGAAGTGGCGCATGCGGTCAAAATATGCGATCGCCACTCAATTCCCTGGGTTGCTAGAGGTGCCGGCACCGGTCTTTCCGGCGGCGCTTTACCAGTCGAAAACTGCGTGCTGATTGTCACTGCCCTGATGCGAAAAATCCTGAAAGTAGACTTAGAAAATCAGCAAGTAGTCGTGCAGCCGGGAGTAATTAATAACTGGGTAACGCAAGCAGTTAGCGGCGCCGGTTTCTACTACGCGCCCGATCCTTCCAGTCAAATTGTTTGTTCGATTGGCGGCAACGTTGCCGAAAATTCTGGGGGGGTTCACTGCCTCAAATACGGAGTTACAACGAATCACATTTTAGGATTAAAATTGGTACTTCCCGACGGTTCTATTGTCGATGTCGGCGGCGAAATTTCCGAAATGCCCGGTTACGATTTAACTGGTGTATTTGTCGGTTCCGAAGGCACTTTAGGAATCGCCACAGAAGTTACTCTGCGAATTCTCAAAGCGCCGGAATCGATTTGCGTTCTCCTAGCGGATTTTGCCAGTATAGAAGCAGCGGGCGAATCGGTTTCCGATATTATCAGCGCTGGCATTATTCCCGGCGGCATGGAAATTATGGACAACATCAGTATCAATGCTGTGGAAGATGTTGTTGCTACAGGCTGCTACCCCCGCGATGCAGCGGCAATTTTACTCATAGAAATCGACGGTTTAGAGGTAGAAGTTGCGACAAATAAGCAGCGAATTTATGAAATTTGCAAGCAGAATGGAGCGAGGAATATCACGACTGCTCATGACCCAGAAACGCGGATGAAAATTTGGAAAGGGCGGAAAGCTGCTTTTGCGGCGGCGGGTCATTTGAGTCCTGATTATTACGTGCAAGATGGTGTAATTCCCCGTACACAAATGGCTTATGTTCTCAAAGAAATTGAGGGTTTGAGCGAGAAATACGGCTATCGGATTGCTAATGTATTTCACGCGGGAGATGGGAATTTGCACCCGCTGATTCTGTACGATAACTCGGTAAAAGGTGCGCTGGAAAGGGTGGAAGAATTGGGCGGGGAAATTCTCAGGCTTTGCGTCAAAGTTGGGGGAAGTCTTTCGGGAGAACACGGCATCGGTGCTGATAAGAAGTGTTTTATGCCGGATATGTTTTCGGAGGTGGATTTGGAGACGATGCAGTGGGTGCGTCAGGTGTTTAATCCGAAAGGTTTGGCTAATCCTGGGAAGATGTTTCCGACGCCTAAGACTTGCGGGGAAGCGGCGAGGGCTAAGGTTGAAACAGTTAAGAAGTTGGAGGGTGCGGAGGTGTTTTAATTCGCTATTTATGCGGTAAGTTCTTGTAGGGACACGGCAGTGCCGTGTCCCTACGGGATATTGAATGTACTTCATAAACCTGCAATCTGCTGTATTAATTCCGTTTGCATTGGAATGATATAGAGGACACGGCAGTGCCGTCTCCCTACCGCGATTAATTGTAGGAAACGGCACTGCCGTCTCCTGACTGTGGGTAATATTAATTCCTCGGCCACCGGATTTGATATGAGTAGTCAGTAACGCTAATGTTCGATCGGCATTTTGATAGTAAATTCCGTGCCCTTGCCCAATTCCGAAGTACAATATAATTCGCCTTTGTGTCTTTCTACAATAATTTGATAGCTAATTGACAAACCCATTCCCGTGCCTTTGCCAATGGGTTTGGTAGTAAAAAATGTATCGAATATGCGCTGCTTGACTTCCTCAGTTATTCCCGGCCCGTTGTCAGCAATTTTGATTTCTACAAAATTGCCTGCTACTTCCGTACAAATCCTAATCAGGCTGGGATTCTCTCGAATTTCTTGAAAAGTTTGCCGGCTGTTCCAATCATCCAAAGCATCGATCGCGTTGCTAATAATATTCATAAATACTTGGTTTATCGGCCCGCAAAAACACTCAACAGGTGGCAAATTGCCGTATTCTTTCACAATTTGAATAGGATGGGTTTCGCCGTTTCCTTTCAACCGGTGATTGAGAATTAACAGCGTACTATCAATACCTTCGTGAAGGTTAACGGGTTTCATTTCGGAATTGTCGTGCCGCGAGAAGTTTCGCAGGGATTTGACAATCTGGGAAATCCGCTCAACTCCCACACTCATTGAAGATAGGACTTGAGGTAAATCTTTAGCTAAAAAATCGAGTTCGAGGGTTTCTTTTTCCTCTAGAATTTCCGTTACGGGCTCGGGATAGTGATGTTCGTAAAGTTCCACCATGTGCAACAAGTCTTGAGTATAGTTTTTGAGGTGAGCGAGATTGCCGTAGATGAAGCTGACGGGGTTGGTTATTTCGTGGGCGACGCCGGCAATTAGCAATCCCAAACTGGACATTTTTTCGCTCTGCACCAGTTGGGAATGGGTGTCTTTGAGTTTGTTAAGTGCTGCTTCTAACTTCGCTGCTTGTTCTCTACTTTGCGCTGACGAATTCTGCAATGCTTCTTCCGCTTGTTTGCGATCTGTAATGTCTCTCTGCACGCCGATGAAATGAGTTAATTTGCCAGTGCGATCGCGCACTGGAGATATGGACAAAGCATTCCAAAAAGCCGTTCCATCCAGCCGATAATTTTTCAATATTACCTGACATTCGCTTTCGCTTTTCAAGGCTTGACGAATGGTTTCTACCGCCGCCGGATCGGTATCGCTTCCCTGCAAAAATCGGCAGTTTTTCCCTAAAAATTCTTCCCGCCGATAACCTGTCATGCTTTCAAATGCGGGATTGCAATAAATAATCGGATGTTCGGGGTTAGTTGCGTCAGAGATGATAATTCCGCTGCTAGTAGCAGCCATAGCCCGATCGTACAACCAAAGCATTTCTTCTGCGCGCTTGCGATCGGTAATGTCTCGCAGCGAAGCTAGATAAGCCATTTCTCCTTCCCATTCCGTTTCCACCACCCGCATTTCTACCAGAGCATTTTTTTTGCCCTTGCTAATAGCTTCAACTTCTGTTTGTATGACGCGAATTCCTGCTGCGTCTGTTTCTCCAACTTGGGGAATAATATTCGTGTCCATGTCAATGTCGCAGGCGGAACCTTCTACTACTAAATTGCCAAAAAACTCTTGACCTAAAAGTTCCTCTTCCTTGCAATTAAACAGTGCTTCTGCTGAGGGGTTTACAAAACAAACAAGTCCTTTTTTGTTGACGATTGCGATGCCGTCTGCATTTTTTCTGATTACATTACGAAATCGAGATTCGCTAGCTTTCAAATCCCGTTTTAGCTGTTGCATTGCTAGTTCCATCTGCTGCAATTCGCACAGATTAATACTATAAGCTTCTGAGATGTGACTGTCTGCGACATCCTGCGGTAAAGCGTTTGGCCGGTCTTGAGAGTTTGCTCCGGCGATGTTTTTAGTTGTTGTTCTCTTCAAACTGGTGAAATTAGTGATATTACTTTCTGAGTCTGCATCGTAAGAAAACATATTGTAAGCCCTTCCCAAAAAATTTAAAATAAAGTGTTTAGATCGGTTACTTTTGTGCCAGTTTAAGCAAACAGCAATTTACAGCTAATGCTAGCACACCGCTTTGAGAAACAATCCTAAGATATTATTAAAATTAAAGTGCGATGGCCATTGTGTCCTAGATTACATTTACTCATTGATGTCAAGACTACTTGGCAACAAATGCTAAATAAAAATTAGAAGATTTTTGTAAATATAAATGTCGCCGCACCAAACAAGCTCATCTTTACCGATCGAAAAAGTAGTATCAATTAACAATTACCAATTACGTGCTACCCGAGCGTACCAGTGCAGACAGATTTGATATAGAATATAACCTGTCTATTTTTGCGATCGCAACTTCAAACCAATGGCACGTCTAGCACTTCTGAGCGTATCCAATAAAACCGGGCTAATTGACTTAGCGCGCAGTCTAGTAGAAGAATTTGAATTTGACATAATTAGCAGCGGCGGGACAGCAAGCGCCCTGAAAGAAGCTGGAATCCCCGTCACCAAAGTTGCGGAATATACCGGTTCTCCCGAAATTTTGGGCGGGCGAGTCAAAACACTTCACCCGCGCATCCACGGCGGCATTTTAGCACGTCGCGATGTACCGGAAGACCTCGCAGATTTAACCGCAAATCAAATTCGGGCGATCGATTTAGTCGTTGTAAATCTGTATCCATTTGAACAGACAATTGCCAAACCTGGAGTAACGCTTGCAGACGCAATTGAGCAGATAGATATCGGCGGGCCAGCGATGCTGAGAGCTTCAGCGAAAAACCACGCTCATTTGACAGTTTTGTGCGATCCAGAACAGTACAATACTTATTTAAAAGAATTGCGGGAAAATGGCGGGGAAGCATCCTTAGAGTTTCGACAAAAATGCGCGCTGGAAACCTTCAAACATACAGCAAACTACGATCGCGCGATCGCAAATTATCTCAGCAGCCAATCCGCTGAAGCATCGAAGCTACCAGAACAGTTTAATTTATCAGGAAAAGAGTTGCAAACTCTCCGCTACGGCGAAAATCCCCATCAAGCCGCCACCTGGTATCAAAGCGGAAATACACCGACAGGCTGGACGACTAGCACCATCCTGCAAGGCAAAGAATTAAGCTACAATAATTTAGTAGATTTAGAAGCAGCAAGGCGACTGATCGTAGAATTCCCCGACACACCCGCCGCCGCTATTCTAAAGCATACAAATCCTTGCGGCACAGCCTTGGGAACAACTATTTCAGAAGCGTATCAAAAAGCCTTCGACACCGATTCAGTCTCGGCTTTTGGCGGAATTGTCGCCCTCAACCGCCCGATTGATGCTGCTACCGCAACGGCGTTAACTAAAACATTTTTAGAATGTATCGTCGCCCCTGGGTGCGAACCGGAAGCGGAAGAAATTATCAAGAAGAAGGCGAAAGTTCGAGTATTAATTTTGCCAGATTTGACTCAAGGGCCGCCACAAACTGTTAAAATAATCGCAGGCGGTTTGCTGGTGCAAGACTCAGATAATATAGTAGAAGAAACTAGCAACTGGCGGATTGTTACTGAGAAACAGCCGACGGCGGCAGAGTTGGAAGAATTGCTGTTTGCTTGGAAAGTAGCGAAACACGTCAAGTCTAATGCGATCGTTGTGACGCGCGATCGCACTACAATCGGTGTCGGCGCCGGACAAATGAACCGCGTGGGATCGGTTAAACTAGCATTGGAACAAGCAGGAGACAAAAGCAAAGGAGCGATTTTGGCCAGCGACGGTTTCTTCCCCTTCGACGATTCAGTCAAAACTGCGGCTGAGGCTGGAATAATTGCGATCGTCCAACCGGGAGGAAGTATGCGCGATCGAGATTCCATTGAAGCCGCCAACCAACTCGGAATCACAATGGTTTTCACTGATATTCGGCACTTTTTGCATTAATTAAGTTCGTAGCAATGACATTTTGCACCTCTATTATGAACAGGCAAGATGCCTGTTCCACAAAGAGTTAATTCTATTGTGGGGTGGGAAGAAAGCCCGCCACAAAAAGGCTTACCGGCCTGTTTCACAAAGAAAAGAGTCAATTCCAGTTCTATTGTGGGGTGGGCTTCTAGCCCGCCCTAAAAAAAATTTCCTTCTTCTATAACTAACGGCTATGACTACCACAATTCAACAGCAAATTAAACCCCAAGACGTAAAAGTCAAAATCCTGCTCACCGGCGGACATCAGTGCACCGTCATCCTCAAATCCGATACACCATTATTGCACAGCCTTGTCAAAACATTAGTCGATCGCACGCAACAAACACCCGGTTTTTCCACCTTATTTCAAATCCCTATAGACGGAGGGCGTTCCGCCTTTTCTTTTCCCGGCGAACACCTAGTCGGATTAGTCACAGAACCCCCAATTTACTTGCAGGAACTGCAACCCCAGCAGCCAGCAACTCCCGTAGAAATTCCCGCAGAAGTTCCTGCCCCTGCGCCGCCTGTAAATGACGATTTAATATCTCGCTACGCCCAAATAGACAACTTTTTGACACCTGCAGAAAAGAATAAACTCATCAAATATGTCTTAGCAAAAGAATCAGAATTTGTGAGTACCAGCACCTCAACCAATGCCGAAGATTACCGCCGTTCGATGGTACTCCACTCGTTCCCCGAATTTTCGGAACTGATGGTTAATCGCATCAAAGCAATTCTCCCCGACGTGCTGCAAAAATTAAATCTTCCCTCATTTTCGCTTGGTGAGATAGAAGCTCAGTTAACCATGCACAACGACAACAACTTTTACAAACTTCACAACGACAGCGGCTCTCCAGATACCGCAACCAGATTTTTTACTTACGTTTACTATTTCAATCGAGAACCAAAGGCTTTTTCAGGTGGCGAATTGCAAATTTATGACAGCAAAATCGAGAACAATTTCTATGTAGCCGCCGAGACATTCAGAACCGTTGAGCCTCGCAATAACAGCATCGTATTTTTTCTGAGTCGGTATATGCACGAAGTTTTGCGAGTTAGCTGTCCCACGAAAGCTTTTGCTGATAGCCGCTTTACTATTAACGGCTGGGTGCGTAAAGCAAATTGAGGTGGGAAATTAAATCAATAATTAATATCAATTCCGGTTGCATCGGAATTAATATCACCCGAAATCAGGACACGGCAGTGCCGTTTCCCTACAATAAATCTGGCGTAGGGAAACGGCACTGCCGTTTCCTCTATGTCATTCCGGCGCAGCCGGAATTGATATGATGCGTGAGTTTTACTCCTGTGCGCCAGCACTTTTGAGCAATTTCACCACACTAGAATAACCCTTAAACTCAGCCAGCATTAAAGCTGTATAATTTCCCGGATTTTTGTGGTTTAGTTCTGCACCAGCAGCGATTAAAATCTTTACTGCATCAGCATAACCCCGATGTGCGGCCCACATTACAGCAGTTGCGCCCGAATCATCCAGCAAGTTGACATCTGCACCTTTTTCGACTAATAATTGGACGATCGCCACATAACCGCGATCGCACGCCTTCATTAAAGCCGTTTTCCCCAAATCCGCCGGGACATTCGGATCTGCACCGCCGTCAAGCAAAGCCTTCACCGTCTCGGTATGTCCGTGAAAAGCAGCCAGCGTCAAAGCAGTCTCCCCAAAGTTTTTAGCATTCAGATAATCAGCGGGATTTGAGTTTACTTTTTGCAGCAAAGCCGATACGATCGCACTATGGCCGTGAACAGCCGCCACCAGTAAAGGCGTATCGCCCAACCGATTTCTAGCACCGACACTAGCACCTCGGTTTAAGAGCAATTCCACCACATCTTCGCAGCCTTCAACCACGGCAAAATTCAAAGCAGTTTCATCATCTTTATCCTTAGCGTTGATATCCGCGCCAGCATCGAGTAAGATATGGGCGATCGGCAAATTTCCCCCAGCAGCAGCAGCCATCAAAGCCGTGCCCCCATCTCCATTTTTCACATTCACATCAGCGCCCGCACCCAACAAAGCTTGCACCGCATGAATATTGCCAAAATCCGCAGCCAAAGTTAAAGCAGTTTCGCCGTCTTTATCCCGAATTTCGACATCAGCACCAGCAGCCAACAGCACCTCGACAACAGCCAAATTTCCCGCCACCTGTGCCTGCATCAAAGCAGTTTTGCTCTCTAGATTTTTAACATTAGCATCCGCACCGCGATCGAGCAAAATTCGGACAATTTCAGCCCTACCTTGACGGACAGCTAAAAACAGCATAGAATTGTCAGCAACAGCACCCGCATCAGTCAAAGCTTTGACAACAGCTAGATGACCGGATAAAGCAGCTATTTTTAGAGCCGAATCTCCATCTTTATCTCGGACATTTACATCAGCATTAGCATCAAGTAAAAGCCGCACAACCTTGATATCACCTTTCAGAGAAGCAGCCATCAAAGCCGTACTTCCATCATCATTTTTAGCATTAACATCAGCACCCGCCGCCAACAACAGCCGCGCAGAATCAGGCTGTTTGTGAGCCGCCGCCAGCATCAAAGCCGTCAGCCCAAAACGCCGGCTCGCTTGATTGACATTAGCGCCATTGTTTAGTAAGATACGCACGATTTCCGTATAGCCCTTTTGGGTCGCAAACATCAAAGCCGTCGTCCCCTCAGAGTCTTTGGCATTAGCGTTAACGCCCTTAGCGAGCAAAGCTTGGACGTGAATAATGTTGCCGGTCTTGGCGGCTTGAATCAATACAGCGTCTTGTTTAGTGGCAGGCATAATAGTCTCTCATCCCGTATATTTGTACCGTCGCACGAGACGGACTGACTGGTATGCTAAGTTTTATGAAGTATGTTTGCTAATCCTCAGAACACTATGAATCTCGAAATTCCTCAGTCCGTGAAAGTTTGGAGCCAATTCTTCCACCCAGTTTTAATGTGGGTATTGCTGGCAATCTCATTGTATGCTTTGTATCTCGGCCTGCAAATCCGCCGTACCAGAAGCGCCGAAGGCGAAGTCAAAAAAGAGTTAATTAAGGGCAAATTCAACGTCAAGCACCACCAAATGGGTTCTTTGCTGCTAGCCTTGATGGTAATGGGGGCGATCGGCGGGATGGCCGTCACCTACATCAACAACGGCAAGCTATTTGTCGGCTCCCACTTGCTAGCAGGATTGGGAATGACGGCAATAATTGCGATCGCAGCCTCGCTGACTCCTTTGATGCAAAAAGGCAATGATTTGGCCAGAAACACTCACATCTTTCTGAATATTGTGCTCTTGGGGCTGTTTGGCTGGCAAGCAGTAACAGGCGTGGAAATCGTGCAGAGAATTATCAGCAAAATGTGATGATTTGAGTAAGAAGATATTGGGTAGGGACACGGCACTGCCGTGTCCCTACATTTTTACGATCGAAAGGGTGTTATAATGAACGTATAAGTAAGCCAATTAGTCTCAATTTAACTTCTCTTCGCAAAGACAAGAAAACTAATATGCCTTCTTTAAAAATACATCGCCAATATCAATCCGGCATCGAAAAAATTATAGCCTTGGACAACTCAGTCTTTGAGGCTATTTTGAGTGCGTTGAGAAAAACAGTCCCTGCGTTGCCTATTGATGATTTAGTCAGAAACGTAGAGTCAGAGGTAGAAAACACGAACCATGATGATTTAGTCAATATACTAGAGAGTATTATTCCTATATACGCTTTAAAGAAAACTTATGCTTGGACGGTGGAAGAACTAGCAGATGAGCTTATTGCGGCTGTTGATGAATTTGAAGAACTATCTAACTTATCACCCGAAGAAAAAGAGCAATTTTGTGAAAAGCTTAATAGCTTGTTGATGCCGAATAGCTTTTTAGAATCGGCATCAAAAGCCAAAGATGTTTTAAAAGTATATTTGTTGCCTTCAGGAATTCCTGCTGATGACTTCCCGATTAAAAGCAAGGTAGAACTAGAAGCAGAGTTTAAGAAGTTCGCCGAAGAATGGCGTCTCGAAACGGGGATGCTATCATTAGTTACACAGAAATCAATGCACCAGGCTTATCAGAGAATTATCGGCATGGGACAGCCAGTTATCCCCTTGATTTTGCGTGACCTCGAACAAAAGCCAGACCATTGGTTTTGGGCGTTGAGGGCAATTACTGGTGACAATCCGGTAAAACCCGAACAGCGCGGCCGGATGAAGCAAATGGCCCTAGCCTGGATACAATGGGGAAAAGAACACGGTTATGAGTGGTAAGCTAGAGTACCGAAAAATATTGAGATTTCCTAACTTAGAGCTTACTGAATATCAAGTAACAAGTGAAGAAACAATAGACTAAAGTTAAATTGAGCGAAAAATTTATAAGCTTAATTAGGAAGTTTTTTGAAATCAAAAGAAGGAAAGCCATGCTAGAGAACCTGATCAAATACTTTGTCTACGCAACAAAAGGCTATATTACAAAAACGCAGTTAATCAAGTTTTTGTACTTAGCGGATCTTTATGCGGTCAAATGGACAGACAAGCAGCTTACTGATTTAGATTGGCGTTATTATTACTATGGGCCTTGGAATGAAGGCATAGAGGCTGTTTTAAATCAAATGAATGGCAAAGAGATTGTTCAAGAATCTCAGGGAGAAAGTATATTCATCAGACTTGGTGAGAGAGCTGGTAATGTGGATGATTTAAAGTTACCTTTAGGTCTGAAGCTCATGCTTGACAACATCAGGAGAGAATGGGCGGGTGCAGGAGAGGATAAACTGAATCAGTTACTAGAATATGTCTATAGCACTGCTCCCATGCTTGAGGTTAAATATAGCCACGAACCAGAGGAACAGGTGAGACTTAATCTCTCCAAAGAAAGAGAAAAGTTAATGAGTGAATTGGGGTGAGCGAGTGGCTGGACAAAAACCGCGTCAAGGTTGGATTTATTTTATCAATCCCTATAGAGTATCTCTTTGTCGAGTGTCAAATTATTTGTCCACTTGCCAAATTATTGACCACTAGCTTTGACCGCTTCACAATCCTTATAGAATAAGGCTTTAAGCTATTTTAATACCTTTCTTTGACCAATACTCCGGACAGTTTTTAAAGAGGGATACGATCGCTTTTGCAGCAGAGAAGTGAAGAAAGTGAGTGCAATCTGA
>NZ_JAUBPE010000070.1:0-42805 GCF_036700565.1 Microcoleus pseudofavosus SVA1_A4 | reverse complement strand
TATTTGCCCAAATGGAATTATCGAGCCGTACCCCAACCTGAGTAATTCATTAAGTTATTTATTTTTCATTCCTAAGTCGCTGGCTTCCCGCGCATCTTTCGTTAGGGTGGGAATTTTTTTATAGATTTTTCCCACAAAATCAAGGGCTTGTTCAGACTCTCCTCCTTCTTGGGTGACTGACCCCCACAGGCCTAAAAATTGCCAAACACCAATACCAGAGGTTTGAGGATTCGCTGTAATGACATTTACATCTTCTTTGGCTAAATCTGCCCAAGTTTTAATATCTTTGGGGTTGCCTTCTCGGGTGACAATTGCCGCTACCGATTGACTAACTACTCCCCTTCTAGGAACTCTGTCTTGCCAGCCAGAATTAATTAAACCAGCTTCTTCGATGCGAACGACATCCAATGGGAGGGCAAGATGCACTACATCGGCTTCTTGTTTGCCGGCAATGATCTCGTCGGTTTGCGCTAAAGACCCGCCATAACTGCGTTCAAAAATGACGTTTTGGTTGTGTTCTTTCTGCCACTTTTCAACAAATTTAGGGACGATTTGGTCGTGGGCCGCTTTCGTCACTGAGAAGGAAACTAGGTTGAGCTTGATATCGCCTTGATTAGCCCTACTCGTTCCAGAGCAAGCAGCAATTGATATACTTAGAATTACACTTAGTAAAAACAAGACGATGTACGCTTTTCCTGAGCGTCCTAGATGCTGAGCTCTTTTGAGAAATTGCCCTGAAAATCGCAGCAATTGGGAACTGGCTGCGATCGCAAATTTTAGAGACTGAACGATCGAAGTCACTGAATTTTGCCAAACTTGTTGTTGATTCACCGATACTTTTTCTTTAACTACGGTATTTTTATCGAGATTTCGTAGTTACTTTGAGGAGTATAGAGTCATCAAATTAGAGTCTTCAGTTTTCTTAATATTTTCTTAATAATTGCTTTTAACCTAGCGCTACCATGACAAAGAGTCCAAACTCACACCCGCCCGCCGCGGCCGCTAAACACTTAGAACTGACTAACTTAAGTGACTCCCGCATTGGCGATGCCCAGAAAACAGTGATTATTGCCTCTGGAAGTGGGTGCGGTAAAAGTACGCTGTTGCGGATTATTGCTG
Organism: Microcoleus pseudofavosus SVA1_A4; assembly: GCF_036700565.1. NCBI lineage: Bacteria > Bacillati > Cyanobacteriota > Cyanophyceae > Oscillatoriales > Microcoleaceae > Microcoleus > Microcoleus pseudofavosus. The sequence continues at coordinate 41,686 of NZ_JAUBPE010000070.1, read as the reverse complement.
GCTTGGAATATCCGACGGTGGGGGAAGTATTTATTGACCCGAATGTCCCATCGCCGTAGAAGTGTTTGAAGGCAATATCAATGATGCTTCAACCTTAAGTCCACTGCTGGAAAAAGTTGGCCAAAAGAGTTAGACAAAATTGTCACGCTTGACAACCGCTCGAATCGTCCACTTCGAGGAGCTGAAAAAATTGGGGTGAGAGTGGGAAAGGTCATCAATCGCTATCAGGTAGCAAAGCATTTTCATCTGTTGATTACCGACAACAGCTTCTGCTACGAACGAAACAGCGAGAAGATTGAGATGGAAGCGCATTTAGATGAAATTTATGTGCATTCGTACCTCGGTCTGTGCTTCTGGGTTAGATGAGAGAGAAACAGTGAAGGCGTATCAGAGTATATTCGATCGGACGCACCTTGCACCATCTCCGGTAGGGTGCGTCAGAAACAAAAACTTTCGAGTTGATGCAAAAAATTCGACTGACGCACCTTACACTATTTGTATCAATTCAAACAGCTTTGCTTGCCAAAAAATCTCTCATGTACCGATTCACTAACTGCGGCTGTTCCTGCTGCACCCAGTGACTGCAATTGGGAATGTAATGAATCTGAAAATCCCGCACGTAATCTGCGGTTCCATAGGTTAACTCTTTGCCGAGGGCGGCATCATTTTCTCCCCAAATCATCAGTGTGGGAACTTGCAGCACGCTCCAATTCGGGCGATCGAGAAATCCGCTAGCCATATTGCGGTAATAATTGATAGTAGCAGTTAGAGCGCCCCGTTTGGCAGCCGCATCTTTGTAAGCTTCGATATCTGAGGGGGTAAAAGTGTTTTTGTCAACTGCCATACCTTCCAAAGCTGCAGAAATTGCCTGATAGTCGCCCAACTGAATTAACAACTCCGGCAAAACAGGCAACTGAAATAAAAAGATGTACCAACTTTTCAGCAATTGTTGGGGAGTGCGTAACCCTTCAGCAAACTTTGCCGGATGCGGTAGATTCATCACAATTAATTTATCCAGCATTTGGGGATAAGCATAAGCAAAATTCCAGGCGATCGCGCCTCCCCAGTCGTGACCAACTAAGACGCAACTTTCGTATCCCAAACCCTGAATAATTCCCTTGACATCTTGCACAAACTCTGCCATCACGTAAGCAGATTGATCGTGAGGTTTGTCGCTGTCGTTGTAACCCCTGAGATCCACAGCGACAACTTTATAATCTGATGCAAATTCCGGGATTTGATGCCGCCAAGAATACCAGAATTCAGGAAACCCGTGCAGCATCAGCATCAGCGGCCCAGAACCTTGAGTGACATAGTGCAGTTTGATGCCGTTCGTAGCGATAAATTCGTGTTTCCAAGCAGCTTCTAGCACAGACATATTTGATGCTTCCTCTAGCTATCGAGATAGCCTAGCAGTTCCTTTCTTTAAGAAAAACCAACTTTAGGCATATCTAGCAATTCTCCCAGCACTTGTAAACTCTTCCTTTTCTCTTCCTTTGTGGAACAGGCCTCCCGCCTGTGGTTCTTCTCGAAAGCGGTTCGTAAAAAAAAGCCGTAGCTTGCGGGGCGGGACGCTATAGCCTGTTTCCCAAAAAGATTGCTATCTCTGTCAAAATAATAGTATAATGTTGCTGGCATCCAGACAACTGTTAAGCCAAAAATTACTCATTTTCGAGCGCGCGAAAATCCCGAAGCGCAGCAATTTTAGGTGTTGTGAGGGTGCAATTTAAATAATTCAGAGCTGGCGAGTGTACGAAGAATTAAAGGAGTTAATATCATGTCTGGCGATCGCCTGCAAAAAATTGTTGACAGCTTGACAAATCGTCTCAAGCGTGATGTATTAGTAGAAAAATCCCTATACGACATTCGAGAAGTTTTGCAGAGCGATCGCGCGGTACTGTATTATTTCTACAGGCAGTGGCAGGGTCAAGTTACTTGCGAGATGTTGAGTGCGATCGAACTATCAATTTTAGGTTCCACCGGGCCTGACGAGTGTTTTAACGGCGAATACGCTGCTTTGTACGAAGCGGGTAGAGTCAGAGCAATTGCAGATATTGAACTAGAACCAATTCACGAATGTCACCGAGAGTTTCTCCGCAGCCTGAAAGTTCGCGCTAATTTAGCCGTGCCAATTTTAACAAAAAAAGGACTTTGGGGGCTGTTAATTGCTCATCAGTGCAGCGGGCCCCGCACTTGGTCGCGATCGGACATTGAATTTATGCAGCAACAAGCACAAAATATGGCAATGTCTCCCACAATTCAAGATAGTTAATCTTTCATCCAAAATCCTGCTTTGTGACTGTTCGGGTGCATTGTCTGTGCGATCGAAAATTACCAACCAACCAAAATATGATGTTCTATTGTTAGGTGGAGGTTTGTAACGACTCATAGGGCTGGATGAGAATCTCAGCGGGAATTCCTAACTCTTGATTCAGCTTCCGAATCATTTCCAGAGTCAAGGATCGTTTGCGAGATAATATCTCAGAAACTTTAACTCGACTGCCAATACATTGTTCCAAATCGCTACCAGACCATCCGCGAGCCTCCATGTAGTATTGAATGGCTGCAATGGGATCGGGTATTGCGATCGGAAAGTGTGCCTTCTCGTAAGCTTCTACTAGGGTACTGAGCACATCTAGGCGATCGGACTCAGGTGTATTAGGAGCTGCATTAAACAGCAACTCAACCTCTCGAAGGGCTTCCTGATAGTCAGTTTGGGTTCTAATTGGACGTATTTCCATATATCGATCTTTGTTTATTTAAATCGTTTCTGCATCTACCTTGTCATACTCGGCATGAGTGCCAATAAAGCGGATAAAAATAATGCCGATGTCATAACGAATGGCAACAATCAGCCGATAGGAATTGCCTTTGATGTTAAACACAACACGATTATTCGCAATGATGCTGGCATTACGATGAGCGGACTTAACATCGACTGGACTCGGCCAATCGGCGTGAGACGCTTCGTAGTACCAATTTTTTAGTGCTTCTGAGGCATCTGGATGAGTTTCCCAGAAGTTTCGCAAGGTGCTGCGGGACAAAATACGCATAGAACTTTGTGACTGGAACTCCCGCCGAAACACGAGACAATTGAAATATCGGTTCTGCCATTCTCATAGGGCAAAGAATAACGTCCTATCTCATCATTTTATCACAGAATCTTTGTCTCTAGGAATAGTTGGTGGCAAGGAGTTTTCGGATGCTGGGGGAGCGAAACCCAAGAATGATATCTTGAGGAGACACGCCACGTTGAATCAGTTCTCGATCGATATAGATTTCGGTACTGTTGTGTTGAATCCAGATTTGATTTTCGATGATATCGAGCTGCATGGCACAGCCATAGATGCGATATTCGTCGCGCCATTCGTTCGTTGTGCATAACGAGGTATCGATCGCGGGCGAAATCGAATATTAGCTGAGCATTTGCGTCATTTTTAGAAAAGTATTCGAGAAAGTCACAAACAATTTTGCGGTATTCGTTTAGTCTATCCATTGGTCGATCGCCTCACGAGTTGGATTGTAAATAAGCAGATGTAAACTTAATGCCCTACAATATACACATCTATAACTTATCCTAAAAGCCTTATGCCTTTTACTGAACTTGTTCCTCTTCTTAAAGAATTATCTCACGCCGAGAAGCTATTGCTACTCCATTTCCTGGTAGCTGAATTGCTGAACGAATCGGGTCTGGTACCATTGAGCGATGGAGGAACACCCGATAGTCAAGGGTTGCATGATTCTTTTGAGGCTGCTTCTGTACTAGCAAGAGCGTTGGCAGAAGAGAAGGTTGCAACGCATGGTTGAGCGAGTGAGATTTGCCTTCACGGAGGTCGATCCAAGTCTTGGTGCATTAAGTACGCTTCCTTACCTGCCAATAGTTCTAACGTATCAAAATCAATCTCTGAGGGTATCGGGTTTATTAGACACAGGCTCTAGCGTAAACGTATTACCTTATGAGATAGGTTTAAGGTTGGGTGCTGTTTGGGAACGACAGAGGCTTTCAGTGCCGTTGGGGGGAAATTTGTCTAAGTTTGAAGCAAGAGCGGTGGTGATGACAGCAAATATCGAGCAATTTCCGCCTGTGGATTTGGCTTTTGCTTGGACACAAGATCGAAATGCTCCATTGATTTTGGGACACATGAATTTCTTTCTAGCTTTTGATGTATGCTTTTATCGCTCTGAGTTAGCATTTGAAGTTAGCCCCAAAAGAGCCTGACCAAAAGATTCAGAAGTTCAAAATGAAAGCTGCGATTAAAGATGATTTATCGCTATCGCTAATTATTCTTCACTTCCTCCCAGCCTTTGATTGCTCCAGTAATAAACGCTCCTGCTGGATTATCGATAGCTTTTTCAAGTGCTGCTAGACTACCTTCTTTAACAGCATTTATAATTTTTTGTTTCATTGTTGGGTTGGTCTCAATGTGTTTAACCACTTCCGTTGCCACTACCATATTTCTTGCGGGTATATCGCTAGGATAACTTGTTTCGAGCTGTTTGAGTAATGCTTGAATTTCGCTTGCTGCTTGTACTAAGCTTTGAGGCTGTCCTGCGACGTAGTAATTTCCCTGAATGTAACTACCTTGAATATGTCTGTTGAAATTACCGCCACCTGTGTTAACAGTCCAATTTTCATTGTTACTCATCTTGATATCTCCTTAAGTTGTTATTACAATTGAAATTTTAAACCTGATGATTGATTAGTGAGCTACAGCCGCACACTTCTATCTACCAATTACTAAATCTTGCTTCGTCTATCTTCTCTTTCGCTTCATCGATTGCCCAGTCTTTGCCAGAACAACATTTACCACTTTCATTACACAGAGGGCCATTTATCTTGTAATACCACCAAAAATCATCTTTGTCTGATTCCAGATAAATTGTATGTCTTTCATAGTTAATGTTTTCTCCATGATTTTCTTCTTCATAGCCTGTTGTTTGATTGAATGAATGGTTTCTAATTAAAAGTCTCACAAATGTTTCATAAACTTCACTGTCAGCAGCATTTTCGTCAATATGAAACTTACCTTTAACGTAGGGCTTCTTTCGAGTCTCTTTGGCTAACTCTTCAGCCATTTGAGTTACTGCTTGCTCTGTACTATATCCTTGACTTTTCATCTCATTCAGAATAGCTCGAAAATCATCAAGAATGGAAGTAATATCTTTGCTCATATCTACACGATTGTCCTGTATGTTTATATAATCACCTTGTATGTAATTGCCTTCAACTACTCGATTATAGTTTCCGCCACCTGTTTTGATGTCATGATTTATAGTTGAATTATTTTTATCTTCCAAATCGTATGATTTCTGATTATCTTTAACACCTCCTTTTCGCTTTAAATATAGATAAATACCAAGTGCAAGGATTATCATGCCTATAATAATACCAAACGTATATTGGTTCTCAACTACTAATTTAAAAACTAATTCACCAATTTTAACAATTAATGATGCAGCTAAAATTAGGCATATACCCTTTTGAGTATTAGACAGCTTATATTTGAAGTGATGAAAAAGTTTTACTGAAATTTTTCTTAGATAGCTCATACTACCGAAATAGTATTTGTAATTTTAGTAACTAATCAATTATACTAATTTCCCCTAGAAATAGATGTAGTATAAATCATTGCTTGTCTGTGATTAATATCACTGATGTCAATCACTAAGCGTGCTGTGCAACGTAAAAACAAGGTCTTGCCATCACCATATCACCTTCCCCATGTTCAATAAATCAACCGTTCCCTCAGTTAGATACAATATCTCAGCAATTTCCTGATTATTTTTGCATTCACCAATCAGTCTTAATACCTCTCATTCGCGCTTACTCAACTTAGAGCGATAACTTCAACTAAAGGCGTGGCACTCTCTTGCGGGAATCCCACGCAATAATTTACTATTAACTAACAGCTACAGCCTCCCCCAAAGGATGCTGCTGTAAAACAGCTTGCAAATACTTCCCAGTATAAGACCTCTGATTTGCCGCCACATCCTCCGGCGTCCCCGCCACAATAATCTCGCCGCCCTTATCTCCCCCTTCCGGGCCCAAATCGATCGCCCAATCGCAGCACCGAATCACATCCAAATTGTGTTCGATGACCAAAATTGAATTCCCCTTATCCACCAATCTTTGCAGCACATTTAACAAATGGTGAACGTCGTAAAACGACAAACCAGTTGTCGGTTCATCGATCAAATAAAGCGTCTTCCCAGTAGCGCGGCGCGACAGTTCCGTTGCCAGTTTCACCCGCTGCGCTTCCCCTCCCGAAAGCGTCGGTGCGGGCTGTCCCAACTGAATGTAACCCAAACCGACATCTACCAAAGTTTGCAGTCGGGCGCCCGCCCTGGGAATATTTTTAAACATCTCCAAAGATTCCTCTACGGTCATGTTCAAAACATCAGAAATCGACTTGCCTTTGTACTTAACTTGCAGCGTTTCCCGGTTGTACCGTGCACCCTTGCAAACCTCACACTGCACGTAAACATCCGGCAGAAAATTCATCGAAATCACGTTCACGCCTTGGCCGCCGCAAGCTTCGCACCTTCCCCCTTTCACATTAAAAGAAAACTGCCCCGCTTTGTAACCTCTGGCCTTCGCTTCAATGCTTTCGGAAAACAAATCGCGAATCACGTCAAAGACTCCCGTGTAAGTAGCGGGATTAGAACGCGGAGTGCGGCCGATGGGAGATTGGTCAATTACAATTACCTTATCAATCACATCCTCTAGAGAGCGTTCGCCTTTAGTTTTGAGGGCGTCCATATCGGGTGGTAAAGGCACTTTTTTTGTGATATAGTGTTGCAGCGACGGGTAGAGCAATTCATTGATTAAAGTTGATTTTCCCGAACCGGAAACCCCCGTCACGCAGACGAGTTTTCCCAGCGGAATTTCCACATCAATATTTTTTAAATTGTTGCGCCTCGCATTTGTGATTGAAAGAGCTTTGCCGTTGCCTTTTCTCCTTTCATTAGGGGTTTCAATTACTCGCTTTCCCGACAAATAAGCACCGGTCAAAGATTCCTCTGCCGTTAGCAAATTTTCTAAACTTCCTTGCGATATAATTTTACCACCATGAACGCCGGCACCGGGCCCGATATCGACAATGTGGTCGGCCGCTCGCATGGTTTCTTCATCGTGTTCTACGACAATCAAAGTATTGCCTAAATCGCGCAATTTTGTTAAGGTTTGCAGCAGGCGAAAATTGTCTCTTTGGTGCAGTCCGATGCTCGGTTCGTCCAAAACGTAGAGCACTCCTGTCAAACCAGAACCGATTTGAGTCGCCAGCCGAATTCGCTGGGCTTCTCCGCCAGAAAGCGTCATTGCTGCGCGGTCTAAAGTCAGGTAATCTAACCCGACATCGAGCAAAAATTGCAGCCTTGCTTTGATTTCTCTCAGGGCTAAATCGGATATTTGGAATTGCCGATCGCTCAATCCCAAATTATTTACTCGTTCGCGGCATTCGCGAATCGAAATACTGGTTAAATCCACAATGCCGTACTGTCCCAACCGCACAGAAAGCGCCTCGGGTTTCAAGCGTTTGCCGTGACAAACCTCGCAAGAGCGATCGACCCGATACTGTTCCAACTTCTGCTTGATCAAATCGGAACCAGTATCGTCGTACTGGCGCTGCAACATGGAAATTACGCCATTAAAATCTCTCCTCAAATCAGTGCTGCCGTCGCGCTTTTTACTTTCTGCGGTGCGCTTTTGCTCATTGCCGTACAAAATTACCCGCTGGTGTTCGGGCTTTAATCGATACCAAGGAGTGTCGATATCAAACCCGCAAGTATCAGCAATACTGCAAAGCAAAGAGAGATAATAGGAATTGTCTTTGTCTGACCAAGGCGCGATCGCACAATAAAGAGGCGCTTTCTCGTCGGGAACTACTAACTCCGGCGCAAAAGTCCGCAAACTCCCCAAACCGTGGCAGTTTTGGCACGCGCCGTAGGGCGAATTAAAAGAAAATAACCTGGGTGAAAGTTCTTCCATTACCGCGCCGTGTTCGGGACAAGCAAAGTTTTCGGAAAATACCATCGGCCCCTGTGGTTCGGAATTTTCATCCGCCGGTAACTCTTCAATTATTGCAATTCCCTCTGAATGGCGCAAACAAGTTGCCAGAGAATCAACTAAACGTTCTTCTAAACCGGGTTTTTTAATTAACCGATCGACAACTATCTCGATATTGTGCGTATGATTTTTATCTAATTCGATATTTTCCGAAAGTTCTAAAATTTCTCCGTTAACTTTGACGCGAATAAATCCTTCCGCAGCTAAACTCGACAATAATTTGCGGTGAGTGCCTTTTTTTCCCCGCACAACTGGTGCCAGAAGGTGAAAGCGAGTGCCGTCGGGAAGTGCCATGACTCGATCGCACATTTCATCAATTGTCTGCGGCGCAATGCAGCGATCGCAAATCGGACAGTGCGGTTCGCCAGCTCTGCCGTAGAGCAATCTGAGATAATCGTAAATTTCTGTAACAGTGCCGACAGTCGATCGCGGGTTGTGAGAAGTTGACTTTTGGTCGATCGAAATAGCCGGACTCAAGCCTTCGATCGCGTCCACATCGGGTTTGTCCAACTGTCCCAAAAACTGGCGCGCGTAGGCGCTGAGAGACTCCACGTAGCGGCGCTGTCCCTCGGCAAAAATTGTATCGAAAGCGAGGGAAGACTTACCAGAACCGGAGACACCCGTAAAAACTATCAGTCGATCGCGCGGCAGTTCCAGATCGATATTTTTCAGGTTGTGCTGTCTCGCACCGCGAACCCGAATCGTATTTTGGTTGTTGGAGTTAGAATTCGTCACATTATGCCCGTTGCGGGATGCACTTGGCTGGCTGTTTGAGGTTTCGGCGCGTTGGGACATGGGAGTAGTGCAAAACAGTGCTTAACCATCTTAGCGCTGCAGATCGAATTGCTGGCATCCAAACTCAAGAATATCAAAGAATTGTCAAATAAGTTTCCGTCGGCCCGTCGGGCAAAACCTTCAAACTTTGATGCTTCAAATCCACTTCAATTCCCAGCGCTTCCATCGGAATCACGCCCAAAAGTGGAGTTTTCCCCTCTGGCAATTCCAAACACTCAAAAGTCCCTTCGCGCCCGCACAGAGAAATCGAAGCATCTCGAAAAATCCTCGCTTCACTAATGCCCGTGGCTGTTTCCACAACCACTTGCTTGAGAATTATCAAACCCAGTCTAGCAATGACATCTTTCGGCAAACATAAAGTTGTCGCGCCCGTATCCACTAAAACATTTTCTAGCGTTACAGACCTGATTTGCTCAATTGGAATCATGCCCCGTTCGGCATCAGCCCGATCTATCCGATTTTCGATCGCTAACGTTGTTGTAACTTTTCCCATTGGGGTTTCCGTAGTTGACTGCATAATTTTACTTACCCTCAATTGATATTAACCTTAAAGAATTGTCAAATAGGTTTCCGTCGGCCCGTCGGGCAAAACTTTCAATCTTTGATTTCTCAAATCCACTTCAATTCCCAGCGCTTCCATCGGAATCTTGCCCAAAAGCGCAGTTTTACCTTCTGGGAGTTCCAGACACTCAAAAGTGCCTTCGCGCCCGCACAGAGAGATCGAGGCATCTTGAAAAATCCTCGCCTCACTAATGCCCGTGGCAGTTTCCACAGCCACTTGCTTGAGAATTCTCAAACCAAGTCTAGCAATAACATCTTTCGGCAAACATAAAGTTGTCGCACCCCTATTCACTAAAACCTTTTCCATAGTGACAGACCTGACTTGCTCAATTGGAATCAGACCGTCTTCGGCTTTCCCTTCATCCAGCCGATTCGTAATTACTAGGGTTGTGATAACTTTTCCCATTAGGGTTTCCGTAGTTGTTTCCATTACGTTCAGATTATCATAAACTGCTGCTTTAATTTTAGCACATAGTTCCACAGATTATAGGACGATGCACTCCCCACTTTACACCGCCCACCTGACGAATAGCTCTGCCTAAACAATCAAATTATTGCACGCCTATAAACTTGTGAATTTGCAAAGATAACTTGTAACTAGGATTTTGTTTCAGTAGTTCCATAATAAGGGAAATGCCTAAATCTTTCGAGTTCCATTCCGGTTGCAAAAAAACCGGAATATTCACATTACTTGCCAAATGCTTGTGATAAAATTCAACTTCTTCGCCAGTGCTAACCACCAATTTAATTTCATTAGCTCTAGTCCAAAATATCTTTTGCACCGGATATTTAGGATTGACGTGTTCTTTAGGAGAAAGAGTAATCCAAGCTAGCGGGGAAACATCCTGCCAGCAAGCGCCGGAAGTTTCAATACTCACCTGCTTGTCAGCAGCTAACAAAGCTTCAACTAACTCAGGCAAATTCTGGTGGATGAAAGGTTCGCCGCCAGTAATTACCACTCTCGGAGACTGCAATTGAGCTAGCAATTGTGCGATCGACTGCGGCACAGACGGCAAACCTTGGCCCCCATTTGCGTAACCCGTGTCGCACCAAGGACACCGCACAGGGCAACCGGCCAATCTAATAAAATCTACTAAAGTCCCCGTCCAGTAACCTTCGCCTTGAACGGTACACTGAAAAGTTTCGTGAATCGGTAATTTTACCTGCAAATTTGAACCCAGCATTTGCGCCTCTAATTAACTAAAAAATACATCATTCTGTAGGTGCGCATTGCGAACCTTACTCTATACTTTTGAGTTTACACGATCCGCAATGCGCACCTTACTCTTTATATAAAACTGATTGGTATATTCTTGAATAATTAGCAGTTTGTGGCAATTTAAAAATGAACCACAAACCGCAAATAACTCTTTAATTATTCTGTTCGGGTTCCATCATAGTAGCCCAGCGACGTTTCAATGCCAAAGTCAGCCCGTCACCAATGGGGACAACACTGAGAGTAACTCTGGGATCGTTGCGTAACTTGTCGTTAAAAGTACGAATGGCGGTGGTACTTTCGTCTTGTACTTGAGGATCGGCAACTCGTCCAGACCACAGAACATTGTCAATTACAACTAAACCGCCATTGCGTACAAGTTGCAGCGATCGCTCAAAATAAGCCTCATAATTTTCTTTATCGGCGTCGATGAAGGCAAAATCAAAGGTTCCTGCTTGTCCTTCAGCTATTAACTTGTCGAGAGTATTTATTGCTGGGCCCAAGTGCAAAGAAATCTTGTTGGCGACACCCGCAGCTTCCCAATAGCGTCGCGCGATCGCAGTATATTCCTCGCTGACATCGCAAGCAATAATCTGACCGTTTGAAGGCAGCGCTAAAGCTACGCACAGCGAGCTATAACCAGTAAAAACGCCAATTTCTATGGTTTTGGTCGCTCCCATAAGCTGCACCAGCATCTCCATAAACTGACCTTGTTCGGGAGCAATCTGCATCGTACCCATAGGATGCTTAGCAGTTTCTTCCCGTAGTGAAGCGAGAATATCTGGCTCCCGCAGAGAAATAGATAACAGATAATCGTAAAGTTGATTTTCTAGGCCAAGAGTTGAGTTCGGCATCGGTTTGTCCTTCCTGCTGACTTTTTATTTGAGATTGTAGACGCGCAGTTAATGGAAATCGGAGACTGTAGAGTTAAATTTGGCACCTATTTTGCTGTGGATGATGACAGGTTGCAGTAGCAGTGTCTCGGTTATGGAGAGGCAACTTGCAAAACGCGCGATCTAGTTCCAAACCAGTTTATCTCAGCCACAGGTTATTTAGCAGCTCTGGAAAAGAAAAATCGATAGAGGGGAGCGTTTTGAGATGGCGGCGTTCCTAGCACTAGCACCGTGTAACGCCGTTAGTGATACCAGTTCAAAAGATGAATGCAACTGTGGACAAGCTGCAAACCCATACATAATCTGCCATTGCTCATCTCAAATCTCAAATCTCAAATGCTATGAGTTGGGTAGAATGTGACTTCATCCCGATCGCTAAGTAGATGAACTGCGAAAAGCATAAGTAGTCAAAAGCGAGTGAAATGAAGCAATCGCAGAGGTTGTGATTAATTTACATTTTGTTACATTGTCAAGTTTTTGCGTGTCGCTCTACTTAATTTTCAATGACTAATTATTGAGAAGTTACGCACTCTCAAAAAACAAACCGTTTCATTTAACTCTTATTGATGGGTTAAAGCCGGTGTATTTTCCTGGAACAAAGCAGGGGCCTGGAAACCCTGGTGTCGCGGAATATAACTAATCACTAATAAACTGGGTTTAATAGGACGATTGCTTAACTGTCACAGCTTATTCCTGCACACCTAAACAACCTACCCACAATCAGCACAACATTCCACGATTTAGGTATAGCAAGTATTTGTGGGAAAGTTTTAGGTTTGTATCAACCCTTTATCCGCACTATTACTCATAACGAATAAACTGGGTTTAATAGGACGATTACTTAACTGTCACAGTTTATTCCTCCATACCTAAACAACCTACCCACAATCAAAACAACATTCTACCAAGGCGATCGCTATGTATTACACTTTTGCGGGTTTCGGTGCGGGCACGGGTCTATTTTTATTGTTAGTTTTTGCCATTCTGCAATGGCTGCACGTCTCCGCCGGCAGTTTTATTGATTGGGTAATTGCCATTGCTATTTTTGAATGGCTGTTGCTGATAGTTACAGTTCCCTGGAATATCCATTTTGAAGCTAAAGAAGTTTTAGCGCAAGCCGCAGAATCTACTAAAAAAAACATTGCTGTAGATCCCGAACAACTCAAATATGTTACTGCATTAGTTAGCCGATCGCTCTTTGTGGCGATCGCACTTCACCTGTTTAGTGCGATCGCACTTTACGCCCTAGCCGCCGCCGGAATTAGTGCTATTGGCTATCTCAGTTCCGGTGCTGCACTGCTTTTAACTGTACTGCGTCCAGCTATCCGAGGTTATCAGTATTTAGCCCAGCGGCTGACAAGTATCCGCCGCCAATTTTTGCACCCCCGCGAAGATATTGTCGAACTCCGCAGCCGCTTTGCAGAATTAGAATCTACAGTTAGAGATTTGAGCAATCAATTAAGTTCAGACAATCCGAATTCGTGGGTGGCTGTCCAAAATCGGGAGCAACAGGCCATCAAAATACAATTAACTAATTTATCCGCATCTCTGCAATCTTTGCAAGCGACAAATCAGGCAGAACACACTAAACTCAGAAGAGATGCAGAAAGTGCGATCGCCCAACTCACCGATGACGGACAATTTCTCAACCACGTCCGCGAAATCATCCGCTTCTATAAAGAAGCATAAAGTCAGTTGACAGTTGACTGTTGACAGTTGACTGTTGACAGTTGACTGTTGTCATTAGTTACCAATGCCCGATGCCCGATGCCCGATGCCCAATTCCCAATTCCCTAGCTTTAGATAGATGTCAAATACTCGCAGACTGTGAAATCTGCAATGAAGAGAGAATTTTATCAGTCTTGAGGAAGGCTCAATAAATGTATTTTTCATATAGCAACCGCCCTGACGGTTAGCACGTTCTTAATTCCTGAAACCCTTGCCGAAGATTGCTTCTTCCTTTTCTCCTAGATAACTAAAACCTTTTTGCTTCTTCCTTGTTCCTTCAACATCTGCTATAAAAGCAAGTTCTCGAAAACTATAACCAAAGATAGTTTGTGAATGAGCTAGCTTGGCCATAATATTTAAACATAACCCAAACATCTTTTTGAAAAGAGAACTCAGGAAAAAATCATGACTAATCGCCAACCAACACCGTCCGAAGAAGAAATTAGCAAATCAACAGCCGCCGACGAACAAATCGAAGCTAATATGGAAGCCCCCCACTACGACAGGGGCATTACTCCTGCGGAGACAGCAGCGCGGCAAGAACGCGAAGGCGCTAACTTCATGCACACAACCACCGAAGGGAAGCAGAAAAGTGCAAAAACTGATGACCAAACCGATGACGAAAGCATTCACACCACAGATGGTTATACAGTAGACAAAGAAGGTCTGGTTAACAATTACGCGATCGAACCCGAAATGTACATCAACGAACCGGGCGATTTGAGAGCAAAAGAGGAAGCCGAAGCCGCCGAACGCGCTCGAATTCTCGCAGAAGTCAAAGATAAAAAAGGCGAGGAAGGAAAACTGACAACGGAAGCAGACACCCGCGGCAAAGGGCCAGGAATTATCTAGGTTGTCTGGTTGGTAGTTGGCGGTCAGCGCGGGAGGTTGCAACTGCAAAGCAAAGGGGGGGTTTTTCTAGTTCCGGCAGTTGTCGATCGATATTCCCGGTAAAACCCGCCCCTATTTTGCTTTCGGCTTCTGTTTTGAGAGTTGACAGTTTACATCAGTGGCGATCGCCTTAAAATTAATCAAGCCCTAACATTTTCCATCAGCCAATTGAACTTAGCCTGAGCAAGCGCCAAATTTTCCAGGACGTTCGGATTAATATCCTCCCGATCTAATTCCCGTTGCTCCAATTCAATATTACGGCCGTATTCTATATGTCTGATCGTACCGCGCATCCTGTCTGCCAGACACAGCGAAATTCCATAATAAAACCGGGAAGCAAAGCCCATATCGTGTTGAAGTTTGATTACTAACTGTCGCCTAGGAATTGCCAGCAAGTGAGTTTCTTCCATCGCCTTCACCGTTGCCAAAGGAGGGCGAGTGTCAATGAAAGAAACTTCTCCCACAAGTTCTCCGCTGGCTATTTTAGCGAGTTCTTTAGTCTGCTCAGCCTCGATTAAAACGCTCAAACTACCCTTCAAAACAATGTATAGCGCATCGATCTGTCTCCCTTCATGGATCAAAATCGCGCCCGGATCGAGAACTTCCTTTTTGCCTTTTTGGACGATCCAGTCAATATCGTCGTTATTTAACTGGCTCAAAATAAAAAGTGCTTTTTTTCTGCTGCTGTCGGCCATAAGTTTAGCTCCCGATCGCTTCTTATTTATATAAAATTTAGAGGGCGCGCGGTTACAGCTTCTTCCGAAGCAGTCAGTCCTCGCTCAAAACAGTTTTTTTTATCCTGCCTAACTTGTTCGCAAAACGCTTCTAGGGCAGGTTTTGCCAGTAGCAGATGAATCAGACTGAATAATGATCTCTCAATACTAGCATTTGTTGAACAATCTTTTTTAACTCGATCGGCATCCACAAAATCCTGGGAAATGCCCGTCTCAAAAATAATCGGGTTCGCCCGCACAGCTTTGCTGCGGGATGGGCGCGGCAGACCATGCTCCGCGCCCACTCTTGCTCGCTAAATCGATCGCAAATCAGGATAGCCGGCCAACATATCGTCAGCACTCAGAGTGTCCCCGTTCGCTTGAGGAGTCCACAGGACCTCAACCGCCAGCAACTGCTCGCTCGATACTCCCCCAATCTGGCGCAAAGCTTGGCGCAAATCTTCAGAGTTTTTCACTGCTGGCAATTGCAATTTGCCTTGAGTACCGACAATCACCGTCACCACAATAAATTCCCCGGGTTCTGAATTCAAATCAGAACCAACCAGCGCGCCGTTTTCCTGCAAACCTGGCAGGATATTGCTGCTCCCTGCTTGCCGGAGCTGGTTGTTATAATTCGAGAGCGTCTCTTCAGTAAATTTACTGCGTTCTGCCAAAGAAAGTTGATTAAACTTAGCTTCGGCTGCTTCCAAGCGAGTTTGCACAGATTCAGCACCCGCGTAAACCCAGTATTCAGGATGCCGCAGCAGCGCCAGAGTCGATTCTTGCACCACTTGAGCGCGACCGGTCGCTGTATCGGTATCCGCTTTTCGCGCTAGGGAGTCGAGTTCGGCTTGCAAACCGCGGGCCTCTGCTAGCAAACCAACTTGCAAGCGGGCGACAGATACGGTGGTAGTGGGGGCGCTGTTGCCCAGTTCGTCAGTTGTGCCCCCGGCGCGCCGGAAGCTTTGGACGAGGAAATTAGCGATCGAAATAAAAATCAAAATCGAGAACAGGCCGCCAAACCCGCCTCCAAAGCCAAAAAACGGCAGCAAGAAGGGGAAACCGAAGCCGCCTCCAAAGCCGCCGCCCGGGTAGTAACCCCCTCCAGACGGCGCGTAAGTGCGACTAGGAGACGAGTAACTGCGCGCCGGAGCTCTAAAAGAGCCGCCGCCGATGCGTCCTCCGCTGCGGGCCGCCAGAGCTCCGTCAGCGTTACCGAGGGCTAGCGTCAGTACCAGACCGATCGCAAATAGTGATTTCAAAAGCGGTTTGATCTTTGAAATTAGTTGCTTGTACATAAGACCGTTACTATTCGATACATTTATAATTTACAGTCTATCCTCGCTTCTGGGCAGCCTGGTTGCAGGTGTGAAGCCAGCGAGATATCCGTACCAACCGATCCCAGCACCGTTAGGACTCAGTCTGGGAAAGGGAAAGACTAGAAAGGACTGGCTTTCCTGACTAGGAACAACGGACATCCAGACTTTCACAGAACTTTACTTAAGTACAGGGCGATCGGCCAACAATAAGCTTTAGACTTTTAAAGAAACGCCGCGAGTCCTAGAAAGCAGGGCTTTATCTACCGTAAAAAAAACATTATGTTTCCCACTCACCGCCCCCGCCGCCTCCGCAACCATCCCCAACTCCGCCGGATGGTACGCGAAAATATCTTGACAACCAGCGATTTAATTTACCCTCTATTTGCCGTACCGGGGGAAGCTTTTGCCAAAGAAGTTAAATCGATGCCCGGAGTCTACCAGCTATCGGTAGACAAAATAGTAGAAGAAGCAAAAGAAGTTTACGACCTCGGCATTCCCGCGATTATTTTATTCGGCATTCCCGCAGATAAAGACACAGATGCTACAGGTGCTTGGCACGACTGCGGCATCGTCCAAAAAGCGACGGAAGCAGTTAAAAAAGCCGTACCAAATTTAATCGTCATGGTCGATACTTGTCTGTGCGAATATACCAGTCACGGTCACTGCGGCTATTTGGAAGTCGGAGATTTGAGCGGCCGCGTCTTGAACGATCCGACACTAGAATTGCTGAAGAAAACCGCAGTTGCTCAAGCTAAAGCCGGTGCAGATATTATCGCACCTTCGGGAATGATGGACGGTTTTGTCGGAGCAATTCGCGAAGGATTGGACAGTGCTGGATTTGAAGATATTCCCATCATGTCTTACGCGGCAAAATACGCCTCAGCTTATTATGGCCCGTTCCGGGATGCGGCCGATTCTGCTCCGCAATTTGGCGATCGGCGCACCTATCAAATGGACCCGGGAAACGGCCGGGAAGCACTCAAAGAAATTGCTCTCGACATTGCCGAAGGCGCAGATATGCTAATGGTTAAACCCGCTTTAGCTTACATGGACATTATTTGGCGCGTGAAGGAAGCAACTAATCTGCCTGTTGCTGCTTACAACGTTTCTGGAGAATATGCGATGGTGAAAGCCGCCGCCCTCAACGGTTGGATTGATGAAGAAAGAGTGGTGATGGAAACCTTGACAGGATTCAAGCGTGCTGGTTGTGATTTGATTTTGACTTATCATGCCAAAGACGCCGCCCGCTGGCTGCAAAGCTGAGCCATTCCATTTTCTAGGACTTACGCACGATTGTTGAGAAACCGGGTTTTTTATCAAAAGACGGGTTTTAGACCGCAGATTCGGTAAAAAACCCGGTTTCTGGGGCCCGATGCGTCAGTCCTGTTTAGATTAAAGAATTGACTCCACCGCACAATCTTCGCGTGCTCTGGTGGAGTCAACACGTCTGTCGATCGAGGATTTTTGAGCCATTACGCACCCTACAAGCGCTCGCTTACGCATCTAGACGTTCAGAAACCGGGTTTTTACCGTTTCGGTGGGCTGTAACTGACATCTTGCACCATTCTCAATTACTTGTTTAGGAACAGGCTTTCCGGCCTGTTCCACAAGAGATCAATTTTCTCGCTTCACAGGCCGGAGAGCCTGTTCTTGACAATGGTGCAACATCTCAGCTTTAACGAAGTATGTTCGACAAAAAACCCGGTTTCTCTGTAGGCAAACTCCCAAACCATACAAAATCAGTCATTCCCAATTCCCAATTCCCAATTCTCAAATTCCAAATGGCATGATATCGTTTCCGGTGGCATCGGAATCATATATTTAGATGATTTTAGCGCTCACGTCGTCCCCGCTCGCTGCGTGGATCGCGAGCGGGGACGACGTGAGCGCTACATAATTGCGATGCTACCCGATTTGATATGAGTTATAAGTTGGGAATTTTGAGTCAAAGAATTTTTTGCAAAATTTACAAAAAAGTATTAATAATTACCGAAATTAGTTAGAGAATATGTATGAATAAAAATAGTTTTGTAAATCGGGAATTCAATCATTGATTGTTTCCAAGCAAAATCAACTATACCCAGTCAGACAGTAAAAGTAACACACTTTAGATACAACTTGAAGGCAGATTGAGCATGACATCAACGACTAGAGATTCCAGTCACATTCAATTTTGTATAGATCGCGATCGCGCCGACATCGTAAAGATCCAAGAACTATTTAAAGCTGCCGCCTTTTGGGCGAGGGAACGCAAGATAGAAGATTGGGAAATTGCGATCGCCAACAGCGAACCAGTTGTTACAGTTTGGGACGGCGATCGGGCGATCGGCTTTGCCAGGGCCACCTCAGACGGCATCTATCGAGCCACCATCTGGGATGTCGCCATTCACCCGGATTACCAAGGTGCAGGACTCGGCCGCAAATTAGTGCAAACCGTCTTGAGTCACCATCGAATGTGCCGAGTAGAGCGAGTTTACCTGATGACAACTTACAAACAAAGCTTCTACGAGCGCATCGGTTTTCAGCACAATGCCAGCACCACAATGGTACTTGAAAATCAGCTTCTAGAAGAGAATCTCGAATTAGAAATTAGCAACGGCGAATTGCTAACTGCTAATTGTTAAATAAGCACAAAATTTGCACCGAAATCTATATGTAGGGTGCTCTTCGGCGCACCTTACTACCTATCAATTACCCACAATCAGGACACGGCAGTGCCGTTTCCCTACAATTAATCGAGCGATAGTTACATCTCTTGCGAGCATGATGGCAAGAGAGTCCTCGCCCGTGCTATGATTATTTTGGGGTAGGGAAACGGCACTGTCGTCTCCTCGGTTTCTCGCGCAACCGGAATTGATATTAATCCGTTACAAAGTCCGTTGCCGAACTTCCTTCATTACAAAGTTGCCAAAGGAATAGAACACTGAGTCCGGTTAAAATTGCACTCTTCGGACTCAGAAGGCACAGCCAGAACCTCCAACTTTCCGTTCATCAAACTTAAAAGAGTCTGATTCATCAATAACCTCATTCCAGAAGACACCTGAGAATTATCGCTGCTCTTAGTAGCATCACACTCCAAATCGTGCTTCAGCAAATCCCAAGACTCGCTCCAAGCACTAACTGAACGCTGATCGTCCACCCAAATGTGAACGTATCCAGATGCCGGCGAAGAATGTGCCGAAACAGAAATACTCCCCTCCTCCATCTGAGCAACAGCAGTATCGACCAAATTGACTAAAACTTGCCTAAACCTCGGCAAATCTGCCAATACATAAATCCCCGGATCGGGCGGCAATATCTCCAAACGAATGCCGCGATTAGCAGCTTGCAAGTAAGTTAAATCATCAACCTCGTCAAAAACCTTAGCTAACTGAATCGGCTCAATATCCATACTGTCAGTGCCGTGCTCAGTTTTAGCAACAGAGATAATTTCATCTATCAATTTCACCAGCTTGAGTGCCGCAACGTGAGCTTGCTCGACAAACTCTCGTTCCTCAGCAGGATCGTCGCACAAATCCGAGAGAATTAATTGCAGCGTACCAATCATAGTGCTCAGGGGCGATCGCAACTCGTGAGAAGTTCGAGCCAAAAAACCCGCCTTAAATTGACTCATCTCCGATGCCATCTGATAAGCCAATTGAGTTTGCTTAAGTTGCTCGGAAAGGGTATCAAACTCCTCTAAGTAATTCTCTTGAGGAGTGGGCGGCACATGGGGCGCCGGTTCTGGCTGTTGCGAGCTTTTTTGCCGCGGGCGCCAAATCAAACTGCTTCCCAAACCCAGTCCCAGTCCCATACCTAAATATATAAAGTCGCTCCAGCCGATCGGCGCCATATTGATTTGCCTTGGAGTTTAGCTTTTAGCATTCTAACTCGATCGCGCCTTGTCGCAATATTTCCCAATTGCTGTCCGTCCATTTAGCCACAGTCGAAGGCAAACTCGAAGCTGTTGCTGCTGTTGCTAATTCCGAAGGAACTAATGTCAAGACTTGGGGAAACTCAGCCTCAATTTCTGCCACCGACTCCAGAGGCGGCTGGCCGGATAAATTAGCACTGGTAGTAGCCAAAGGGCCTGTCTGCTCTAGAATCTTCAGGGCAAGGGGAAAGTTAGGCACTCGTACTCCGATTGTAGCCCGATCGAGCGAATTCATGGCGACCGGCACTTTTGCCGAAGCCGGCAGCACCAAAGTTAACGCCCCCGGCCAATAGCGCCCGGCCACTTGCTGCCACAATTTTAACTCTGCTGGACTCCCCTGCACGTAGGGCCACAAAGCCTCTGCTGATGCTGCCATCAAAATTAGCGGTTTGTCTTGGCTGCGCCGTTTAGCTGCAAAAATCAACTCGGCTCGATCGGGCAGCGCAGCCAAAGCGGGTACAGTATCTGTAGGAAAACTGACGATACGATCTCCTGAAATTGCCCCTTGAACTAGGGCATTTATCGAAACTTGTGTCATGCCATTTGAGATTTGAGATTTGAGATTTGAGATTTTAAATTTGAGAATTGCGGCGTATTCTTGAAATCTAAAGACGGTAGGCTAAAGCAAAGCGATCGATTCCTGCTAAATCAGAAAATATCTGAACTTGACCGTAACTCCCGTGACTTTGCAGCATATCAGCTACCGCCGTTTCTTGTCCCGCCATCATCTCAACCAGCCAAACTCCCCCCGATTCTAAATAATCGGGAGCCGTTTCTACCAAATGCCGGATGCAATCTAACCCGTCCAAACCGCCGTCTAAGGCCAGATGAGGTTCGTGCTTCAAAACTTCCGGTTGCAGAGTCAGCACCGTGCTGCTGGGAATGTAAGGGGGGTTAGACACCATGCCGCTGACTTGACCTTTGAGAAATTCTAGCGGTTCCCACCACGAACCTTGATAAAAATTAACTCGCGATTCAAAGCCCAAATTCTCAGCATTCAGTCGAGCAACTGCCAAAGCTTCCGAACAGCAATCTACAGCATGAATCGTCGCATTTGTCAACGCACAAGCCAAGCCGATCGCGATCGCCCCGCTGCCGGTTCCCAAATCCACCCAATGCGATTTGGCAAATTCTCCCCCGCGAAGCTGGGAGAAGTTTAAATCTTCTCCCCCCCTTAGTAAGGGGGGGTTGGGGGGGGTAGATTTTTGATTGATATTTTCTGCTTCTAAACGGCTTTTAACAGCTTCCACAGCCAAATCGATCAGCAATTCCGTTTCAGGACGAGGAATTAGCACCGCCGGCGTTACTGTTAGGGAAAAATCCCGCCAATGTGCAACTCCCGTTAAATACTGCACCGGCACTCGTTCCTGCAAGCGGCGCTGCCACAATTGAGCAATTTCAGATAAAGACAACTTTAATTCAATTTTTGGCAAATCTTTAAACGACTCCAAACGCAGAGCCAACCTATCTAAACCTGCCAGCTCTTGCAGCAGCCAGTCGAGTTCTGCTAGGGGAATGTCATAATCGATCGCAAGAGCCTTAGCTTGATTCACCCATTGCCAAAGCTCTAAACCAGAAACAAACATAAAACTTTTTGGTAATTGGTAATTGGTAATTGGTAATTGGTAATTGATAATTGGTAATTGGTAATTGGTAATTGGTAATTGGTAATTGGTAGGTTGAGTCGAGAAACCCAACCTACTAACTGATGACTGCTGACCGATCGCTGATGACTGATGACTAACTATTAGCGAGCCGGTCGAGGTTGACTCGGAGCTGGCGCCGGAGAGGCTGGAGCCGATCGAGCTGGAGCCGGAGCAACCTGTGGATTTTGGTTTCCAGCACCGGCAGGTTGGAGCGATCGCACAAATTCCAGCGACTCCCGCGACGGAATCAAAATCATTTGGGTCAAAAACGGGTCGTTCTCAGTGCGCAAAGCTTCCAAAACGCTCTCCAAGTTCACCACCTCAATCTTAATTGTGGCAGTCACGTTCGGCTGCTGCTGCTTAAAACGATCGACCATTCCCTGCAAATCCTCCTTGTTAAAAAACAAGGGAATCACCTCTTGCTGACCCCGCTGAATCGTCAAATAACCATTTTCCGCGCCGCCTCTTGCCAAAAACAGAGGTACACCGTTGAACTCGTTAACTTGTTGACCAGTCTGCTGAAGTACAGTTTTAGCCGACTGCACCTGCACCGGAGCCGGAACGAAAGCAAATTGCACTTCCTCCGGCTTGCCTTTATTTGCTTGAGTGATCTGATAAATTTCCCCCAGCGACACCGGCATCACGCGCACCGACGCCGCCAACTGAGGATTTTTGGTTTTCAGTTGATCCACAAAAGCTTGAGCATCTTTCTGGCTGATGAAAATTCCCGCCACGGAAGCATTACCAGTTTGACCCTGACCCTGCTTGGGAACAGAAGCGATCAGGGGCGCACCCTGAGCGTCTGTAATCGTAAATACCGGCACCGCGCGCAATTTTTCCAAAATTTGCGGCTCGGGCAGTGCCAGTGCAGACATCTTGCCAATTGGCGAGGGGCCCAGCAGAGTGCTGCCCACAATTCCCAATATTGCGCCTAAACGAACTAATGATTTCATGTTTTTTCCATCAGGAGCGATCCTGAAACACATTAACGCAAAGACTCGCGCTTTCACACGATCGGCAAAAACTGCCTCAATTTGTTTTCACTTTGACAAAGTGTAAACACCAGAGGCAGTTTCTGTCTGAATCTATTATTTAACATTGTGCGATCGGGATGACAGGATTTGAACCTGCGACATCCTGCTCCCAAAGCAGGCGCGCTACCAAGCTGCGCTACATCCCGTTGTGATAGTTAGCTATCTTCTAACCATTAACTCACAAAATCGCTGGCTTGTCAAGCTTTTTTTAATTTTAGCTCTCGATGCAGCTACGCCAAAGTTGTCTTCAGGTTGTGCGGTTCGATCGTACTTGCTTTCGCTGCGGGGATACATCAAGAGCGTAACTGACCGCAGCGCACAGGCCGAGGAGGTGTTTGGCAGCGTGAATATTGCATTTCCTCAACAAATCAACGCCCCCGCCGCACCTATAAGCTAATCTGGATACCAAAACATACCTTTAATCCCCTCCGGATCGGACATAAAGCCCAAATTTCGATAAAAATCCACCACCTGAGGGTCAGCAAATAAGGTAATGTTGCTGATATCTTCACTGCGGAGTTTTTTAATGATGTATTTCATCAGTGCCTTACCCATGCCTTTACCCTGGTAGTCAGGATGAACTACCACATCCCAAAGCGTGGCATTAAAAGCATGGTCTGAAGTCGCTCTGGCGAAACCGACCAGCCGTCGCTGGCTGCCCCGCATCTCCCACATAGAGACGACTAGGAAGCTGTGCACAATAGCTTTTTTGACTTTACGCAGGGGACGGCGGGACCAACCCACTGCATTACAGAGTTCTTCGAGTTCGTAGAGGTCAATGTCCCGATCGCAACTGAAAAAGATGCGAGCGTTGCCGAGGACGGAGGGTTTGCGAAACGTTGGGGAAAGCGGATCGCCTAACCCAACAGCCACATCTTCCTCAAATTCCGCTGTTTGGGGTACAGAGGCAGACTCAGAACTACTAAATAAGTTTTTCCAAAAACCCATGCAGGCGCGGTTAAGGTAGTAGAAGTTGGACGACGTGAAAGAGAACCCGACAGATAAACCCACTCCGATCGGCGTGGGATGAATTGCCGATAGACTCTTGAGCAACAGTTTACGGTACACTCATCTTACGCCGAAAACAGCGATTTGTGGTTCAACATTGAGTCGGCGCTTTTTTGATTCTCGTCAAGTTTGGTAGAACTGTTCTGCTGGGCTGTGTCGGGACTACCCGCTCTTAAGGTAAAATTTGTTGCTGAACCAGGACAGAGGCATTTTTGAAATTCCTTCTTTTGAGTGCTGGCGCGATCGGCGGAACTTTACGGTTGGTGGGAAATACCACTCTTAATGGCGCAACCGTCACATTCTCATGATATGTTCCAAGACAGATTAGACCTCTGGTTTGAGTTCGGAGGCGGGCACAATTTAAGTCGAATCGTCAAGTCTAAAATCCCATTGCCATAAGGCATGGGAGAGTAAATACCTAGTATATCTCCCGCACCTTCCCCTCAATTATGGCTTCGGGTTTAAAACCATCTACACTAGAACTCCTCAAGCGCTTTAACCGAGCGTTTCCGCAGTTTTACGAGCAATTTGTCAGCAGCGAAATTCAACTGCAAAACCTCAAATTAGCTTATCAGCTCTATAAAACCAGACAAGCAGTCATCGAAATCAGACCCGAAGGCAACAAAAGTGCCCTGCATTTTGCTTACCGGAACCAGTCTTTTCTACTGAGCGATATTTTTGGAGTGCTCGCGGCCTACGGACTGACAATTCACAGTCTGAGTCTGTACGGTCAAATTTACCCGCCGATGCTGGTATTTATCAAATTGGTAGTATCTCGCGGTGGCAAGGTACTGGCAGATAAAACAGCAGAAAACGTCTGTAGGGCGGTTCGAGAGGCCTTGGCGGGGCATTTTGAGGTTGAAGAGATGTTGGCGGTGGAATTTAATTTAGACGCGGGTTTGGAGGATGTGGCAACTGAATTCTACGTCGATCCGGTTTTCCACTTGCCAGCTCTGCTGATTGAAGCCGATAATCAGCCTGGACTTTTTTACAAAGTTATGTATGCCATCTGGCAAGAGGATTTGTTGGTGGTAAATGCTAATTTGCTGGTTTGGCGGGGGCGAACTCGCCTGATTTTGTACTTGTTAGGGCCTAATGAAAGTTTAATTCCCGAGTATCTGGGGCAGAAAATCGCTGAGGGGGTGCGACAAAGATTGCTGGGCGAGCGATTTTAGCCCACATTCCGCACCCTGGGGTGTCATATCGTTTCCGGTTGCATCGGAATTATATATTGGGATCGTGTCAGTGCGAGCGTCCCGCTCGCACGCTCGTAATTCCGATGCCGACGGATTTGATATCACACAGCATAATTACGCAGAAAACTCTATTTTTAAAGTAATAAATTATGGCTTTAAAAAGTTTTTTATCCGTCAAAATACGGTCTAAAAGTAGAATTTATAGCTTTATTGCTGCATAAAAATAGATAAAAACCGATGGTGAAAGTAGAGGGTGCGGAATGTGGGTTTTAGGGCAATAATTGTGAATTTTGGGCTGACTTTTACCAACTTACAGCAGATTCCACGCTTATGAAGTACACCCGCCTATCGTTCGATCCCCGTAGGGACAAGGCGAAAGCCTTTGTCCCTACACTTCATAAACCTGGAATAGGCTGTAAGAGAATCAAATCAGTCAAAAAAATATTGATTTTTTTGACTGTAAGTTGCCAAAGGAAAGGCTTATAGTGAAATGAAATCGCCCTACAAATATTACAGAAAAAAACGTAACTTATGATGAAAGTTACCTCAACGAGCATTTTAACTCACAAAAAGATTGGTTCTGTTCGAGTTAAACCGCCTCAAAAACCCCCTTTTGAACTCCTCGTAATCGATAGTTATGTCAAGAATTCTGCTTCCCTGATCGATGCCCTAAAGCCAGAGATTTCCGTCGCCTTCCTTAACAGTAACGAAGATGGAGTCCAACAACTAACCGAAAGTAGGAAACCCCGAACTTGGGGGAACTTGGAATCTAGATGTCATTTTGGGAAAAATCCGCAGCAAATTTCCTTTTAATCGAGCCAAATTAGCTGCCTATCCAGGAGTATTGGCTACCTACAATGTCGCTGCTGGTGATGTCACGGGGTTAAAAAATGCGATCGCCTCCGCCAATTCTATCGCCGTAGACGACTTCATCGAACTAACATCAGGAACCTACACCCTCACCACTAGAATAGTTAAGAGCTGCGGTGCAAAAAGAGTTAGAAAAGCTAAGGAATGAAGTCCTTGCTTCTTTGACGGGATGGAAGTTTATTTTAGACGCCGTATTGGTAGCAGGACTTTAGGAAACTGGTATAAGTCCCTACAATTAATCGGGGTAGTCCAAGGGCAAGGCGCCGTGTCCGACCTATCATGTCGCTCGTGCAAGCGGAATTGATATGAGTCGATAAAAGTGATTGATGACCAAAATGCGTTAATTGCGATCGATCGCAACATCAACCCTTCTTGAATTATGATAAGACTATGGCAACCATTGACATCCTAGGGGTTCGGCACGCCTACGATTTGACGGCGCCCAGAACAACTCCCCACGTTTTAGTATTTGTCCACGGCTGGCTGTTGAGCCGTCACTACTGGCAACCTGCGATCGCACGTTTGGCAGACAATTATCAATGTCTAACTTACGATTTGCGCGGGTTTGGCGATTCGCTCGCCCATGATGACACCGACGGGCATTCCGAACCGTTGAATTCCTCCTACACTCCTGCTGCTTACGCTCGTGATTTGGCAATTTTATTAGAAAAACTCGATATTTCCAGTGCTTGGCTGGTAGGACATTCTCTCGGCGGTACGATCGCTCTTTGGGGAGCCAGCCAATTGTCCGATCGCATTAAAGGTGTCCTCTGTGTTAATGCCGGGGGTGGCATCTATCTTAAGGAAGAATTCGATCGGTTTCGAGCGGTGGGCAAACAGCTAGTCAAACTGCGCCCCCTCTGGCTGTCTCATTTGCCGTTAGCAGATTTCGTGTTTGCCCGCGATTCTGTGGCAGGCTCGATCGGCCGCTCCTGGGGACGGCAGCGCTTGAGAGATTTCGTGGCGGCTCATCCAGAGGCAGCTTTGGGGGCTTTGTTGGACTCCACCACAGAAGCCCAGATTCACCTCTTGCCACAAATAGTGTCCCAACTCAAGCAGCCTGTTTATTTTATTGCCGGCACTAAAGACAAAATTATGGAACCAAAATACGTGCTGCATTTGGCTAGCTTTCACTGGATGTTTCAAGGTTGCGGCGAGAATGTCCTTCAGCTTGATTGCGGTCATTTGGCAATGGTGGAACAGCCGGATGCAGTGGCTAGTTACCTGCAAAATATTCTGAAAGAACATGATTAGAGGGCATGGGGCATGGGGCATGGGGCATTAGAACTTACCAATAACCCATAACCAATAACCAATAACAACTGACTTCTTGCTTAACCTAAAATCTGTTATCTTAAATAGATAAGTCTGCCCGATCGCCCTTTTGGGACAGACGTTTCGATTAATATAGTGGCTTTCAACTCTAAATTCTAATTGTACTTAAATATCTGTGCGCGTTAACCTCACCGATCGGCAACAACACATCCTTTGGGCAACGGTTCGCCACTACATAGCTACAGCGGAACCCGTTGGCTCAAAAGCTTTGGCTGACGAATTCAACCTCAGCGTCAGCCCAGCTACAATTCGCAATGCGATGGGGACTCTTGAAAAAGCTGGACTGCTCTATCAGCCCCACACCTCAGCCGGACGAGTCCCCTCTGACTCCGGCTACAGAATTTATGTAGACCAGTTGATTCAGCCGTCTGATACGCTGGCCCGCAAGGTGGAACAGGTACTAGACCAGCTCAATTGGTCGGACGGTCGCATGGACGCGGCACTTCGCGGCGCGTCTCAAATCCTGGCAACTATCAGCGGTTACATTGCCATGATTACCATACCGCAAACCACTATGGCTTGCTTGCGCCACTTGCAACTGGTGCAGCTAGAGCCGGGAAAGGTGATGCTGATCGTGGTGACGGATGCCTACGAAACTCAGTCGGTGTTGGTGCAGTTGCCGAAGGGTGCAGAAGGTAATTGGCCTGATGTGGAAATCGTCGATCGCCAATTGCAGATTTTGTCGAATTTTTTGAACAGCAAGTTGCGGGGACACTCGCTCTCGGAACTCTCGGCTCTAGACTGGAGCGAGTTAGACCGGGACTTTGAACTGTACGCTGAGTGGATGGAAACCATGCTGGCTGCTTTGAGCAGCCGCCAAAGCAATCCAACCTACACGCGGATTCTGATCGGCGGTTTGGCAGAAGCGCTGCGCTTGCCAGAGTTTTCGCAGTTGCAGCAAGTTCAAACCCTGGTGCAACTGCTCGAACAAGAGCAGGAACTGCTTTGGCCTTTGATTTTTGAATCGCCTGAGTTGGACACGCCAGGGAAGCGGGTAACGGTGCGTATTGGCTCGGAAAATTCCTTAGAACCAATTCGCGGCTGTACTCTGATTTCTTCGACTTACCGCCGGGGATCGGTGCCGGTGGGTAGTGTTGGGGTTTTGGGGCCGACGCGGATGGTTTACGAAAATGCGATCGCGGTGGTGGAAGCTGCGGCAGATTATTTGTCGGAAGCTATTGGCGGAAATCGAGTTAGTTTTCCTGATGGCGATCGAGGTCGATCGGATAATCCCTTGTTAGATGCACCCTAATTCGATCGCCCCAAGCTTAACTGGTTTGGGGTTTTATTGTCTGCGGACGCACTCGCAACATGAAGAAACCGGGTTTGTTGACAAAAAACCTACGCTTTTAGGCTGTGGCTGGGGCAATAAACTAAAGCGATGCCGCTTCACCAGAGATTTTCGTAACAAAACCCGGTTTCTGCCGAAAGAAGCGGATCGGAAACTGGCAGGAGTTGCGGGCGATCGACCCTCCAGGCGCGAGGAGAGCGATCGTGCCAGCCAGAAGTGAATAGAGGACGCGGGGAGCTCTCTTGGCAGAAGAAGGTCCAAATATTAAGACATTTTTGAGAGTTCGTCAAAAATATCTAAAAAAGATTAGTGTTGATATGAAAGCGATATTTCTTTTGGGAATAGCCCGGGTTAGACCATTGCAAATAACTTGCAGTAAATTTGGCTTGATTGCCACTCCATAAAAAATTTAAGCGCTGAGTTAAGATCGAAACTAAATTTAGGGAATTTTCTTTTAGCATTCAATGAAATCGACCGATAAAACTAAAAATACCTTTGCGATAACAACGCCTCTGTATTATGTAAACGATTTACCTCACGTTGGCAGCGCTTACACGACTATGGCTGCGGATGCCCTAGCCAGATTTGAGCGGCTGCGGGGCAAATCTGTTTTGCTGGTTACGGGGACGGACGAACACGGGCAGAAAATTCAACGCACGGCCGAGAGTTTGGGACGATCGCCCCAAGCTCACTGCGACCTAGTTGTTCCGGGGTTTAAGTCGCTTTGGGAGCAACTCGACATCCAGTACGATCGCTTCATCCGCACAACTTCGCGGCGCCACGAGTACATTGTCAAAGAATTTTTCCAGCGCGTCTGGAACTCCGGCGACATCTACTTGAACCAGCAACAAGGCTGGTACTGCGTCTCCTGCGAAGAATTCAAAGAAGAACGGGATTTGCTACCGGGTAATCGCTGTGCCGTCCATACCAGCAAGGAAGTTGAGTGGCGCGACGAGGAAAACTACTTTTTTCGCCTGTCGCGGTATCAGGACCAACTGCTTGCCTTGTACGCAGAACGTCCCGACTTCATCGCGCCGGAAAGCCGGCGCAACGAAGTGCTGAGTTTCGTCAATTCGGGACTGCAAGACTTTTCGATTTCTCGGGTGAATCTGGCATGGGGCCTGCCGATACCGGTTGACCCCAGTCACACCATTTACGTCTGGTTTGACGCTTTGCTGGGATACGTCACAGCCTTGCTAGATCCTGACAGCGACCCGATGTTAGAGAATGCTTTATCTAAATGGTGGCCGATCGACCTGCACTTGATCGGCAAAGATATTCTCCGCTTCCATGCAGTTTACTGGCCGGCAATGCTGATGTCAGCGGGTCTATCGGTGCCGGGGCGCGTCTTCGCACACGGGTTTTTGACCAAAGACGGCAAAAAAATGGGGAAAACGGAGGGAAATACTTTAAACCCAGTCGAATTGGTCAATAAATACGGCGCTGACGCAGTGCGCTACTATTTCCTCAAAGAAATTGAGTTCGGAGAGGACGGCGATTTTAACGAAACTCGGTTTATCAATATATTGAATGCTGAGCTAGCAAATGATTTGGGAAATTTGCTTAACCGCACTTTAAACATGGCTCGGAAATATTGCGGCGGCTGCGTTCCAAATGTGTCGGGCGAAAACATTTCCGGCGACAACCTTCTCAAGGGTATGAGCTTGGATTTGGGCGATCGAGTAGCGGGTTTTTACGAAGAGTTGGCTTTTAGCAAGGCTTGCGAAGCCGTGCTGGCATTAGTTCGAGCCGGGAACAAGTTTATTGACGTGCAAGCACCGTGGAGTTTGTACAAGCAAGGACAGCTCGAAAGTGTCCAACAAGTGCTATATTCTGTTCTGGAATCTGTTAGACTAGCATCTTACCTTTTATCGCCGATTATTCCCAATATCAGCAACGCTATCTATCAGCAGCTAGGTTTTTCAATTGACTTTAACGATCGGGTTACAGTTAACAGTTTAGCGAATTTTGCAGCTCATGCTGCCTGGGGCGCTTTGCCGGCAAACCAAACTCTGGGGGAACCCCAACCAGTGTTTAAACGACTCGAACTGCTGGAAACAGTAGCGTCATAGTTGGCAGCCAGCGATCGGGTGCTATGACAGATTACGAATTAGCACTTATTTCATTACCAATCTTTCATAAAAATTGAGGCATAACAATCATGTTGAATAGAATAGAAAGCAACGATCTTTTTACGCCGGAACAGGTTCTAGAAAATCGGGGTCGAGTAGCCATTTTTATTGATGGGTCTAACCTTTTTTACGCGGCTTTGCAGTTGGGAATTGAGATTGATTACACTAAGCTGCTGTGCCGTTTAACTGCGGGTTCGCGGCTGCTGCGCTCTTTTTTCTACACGGGTGTCGATCGCACTAACGAGAAACAGCAGGGGTTTTTGCTGTGGATGCGCCGCAACGGCTACCGGGTGATTTCTAAGGATTTGGTACAGTTGCCGGACGGTTCTAAGAAGGCGAATTTGGATGTAGAAATTGCTGTGGATATGATGGCTTTGGTCGGGTCTTACGACACGGCGGTTTTGGTGAGCGGTGACGGCGATTTGGCTTATGCTGTGGATGCTGTGAGCTATCGCGGCGTGCGGGTTGAGGTGGTGAGTTTGCGATCGATGACGAGCGACAGTTTGATTAATGTAGCCGATCGCTATATCGATTTGGAAATGATTAAGGATGACATCCAAAAAACATCGCGCCCTAATTATGCTTACCGCCCATTGTCGGGTCTGAGCTTGATGGACGAACACGACGACAGATAAGGATTTGGTAATCGGTAATATGGAATGCGGGATGGAATGGGTAATAGGTAAGGGGTGGAATCATTAAAAATTAGAAGTTAAAAATTTAGATAAAGTATAACACATTTTTAATTTTTGATTTAGTGTTTTTAATTAGCCAACTACCAATTACAAATTACAAATTACAAATTACAAATTATTGATTACCAATGATTAATCTCAAATTCCAAATTCCCAATTTCAAATCCCCAAAATTAAGGCTGCTATTTTTATCAGCATTGATTTTGGGGATTGGTGCTTGTGCGGCGGCCGAAGGCCCTCCAAAGAACAAATTAGCTGAGGATATCAAAACTGCTCAGAACTCAAACAGCACTTTAACTTTGAACAAAGTAACCCTAGAACAAGCAAACGAAAAGGGGGAGACGTTCTGGAAAGTAAACTCGCAAAATGCAGTTTACAGCAAAGACCAAAAGATAGTTAACGTTCTGAAACCAGTGGGCAAATTGTTTCAGGACGGCAAAGAAATTTACGACATTCAGGGAGAAACTGGGCAAGTTTTTCAGGAAGGAAATCAGGTTTTTCTCAAAGGTAACATAGTCGCTACAGACCTGAAAAATGGATTGGTATTGCGGGGAAATGAGTTGGAGTGGCGACCGAAGGAAGATGTGTTAGTTGTCCGCAACAATTTGACGGGAGAGAACAAACAGGTGACTGCTTCAGCGAAGGAAGCGCGGGTTTTCAGTAGGGCTAAGAGGATGGAGTTATTCGGGTCTGTGGTAGCGAATGTTAAAGATCCGGTTTTGCAATTGCGAACTGAGCACTTAGTGTGGTTTCTGGATCAACAAAAGGTAAACAGCGACAAACCGACTCAAATTGACAAATACAAAGATAAAACAGTAACAGACAGCGGTTTTGCCGATCGAGTAGATGTAGACTTAAAAACCAAGATTGCGACGCTGACGCAAAACGCTCAGTTGATGCCATCAGACCCGCCGCTGCAAATAGAAAGCAGTTTGATGAGTTGGAATTTTCCGGCGCAATCTGTGATATCGCCCGGGCCTGTGAAGGTTTTGCACCGCGTGGAAAAGGTGACGATGACTGGGGATACGGGACGGGGAGATTTAGATAAAAAAATATTTTATTTGACGGGAAATGTGGTAGGAATCGGGGAAAAACGTCAATCTCAATTAAATACCGATCGCGTAACGTGGTATTTAACTAACCAGACTTTCGACGCCGAAGGAAATGTGGTTTACAAGCAACTAAATCCGGTGTTTAATTTGACTGGGCCGAGGGCGGCGGGAGAGTTGAAAAATCAAACTGTGATTGTCAAAGGCGACGGTGGCGGCGGCCAAGTTGTTACGGAGTTTGTACCGGATGAGAACAAGGGAATTTTGGGAAAGTAGATAGGTTTTCCCGTATCTAAATTGTATTTTTCGGGCGGGCGGGAGGCCAACCCCACAAGAATTCGATCGAACTTGACTTTAAAATTTAGATGGGCCTTAGCTTCGGATTGCAAAAATTCGGTTTTTGGATTTTTTACCGCTGATGCGGGCAGATGGATGCTGATGAACGCAGATATAATGAAGATTAGATTGAGTAAGGAGCGGTTGGGATGACAGCAACTTGAGAAAAGTTAGAAAAGCTCGATGAACCTATCTTAATTGACGAAATGAGCTGGAGAGAGTTTAAGGCTGTTGAATAGTTGCTCTCGCGTCCGGGGGTGAGGCTGTCGTTTTTAGATGGGGTATTGGAGATTAGACGTATGCCGGGAAGAAAGCATGAAACTGCGAAACAGCGGATTTCAACGCTGGTGGATTTGTATTTGGAATACGCAGGAATTGATTTTACTCCAACGGGTTCGGTGACGCTGGAAAGTGAAACTGGAAGGGTGAAGCGAGAAGCGGATTTGTCTTACGAATTGGGAGCTAACCGAGAACGTCCCGATTTAGCGGTGGAAGTGGTGGTGACTAGCGGTGGTATTGACAAGTTGGAAGCTTGCAAACGCCTGGAAATTCCTGAAGGTTTTGGGAAAATGGTAGGCTGGGTTTGTATTCGTTGGGGGCTGATGGATATGCAGAGGTCGATCGATCTTTTGTTCTACCAGATTTAGATATTGTACTGTTGGCGAGGTGTATCAATATTGAAAATCACCTTCAGGCAATGCGCGAATTTAGAGAAGCGATTCAAGGTTCTTAGAAGCCTGTTTTGAGAAAAATCAAAATTAGAAGCTGTTCAGCGCCAAACTCGCCTTAAATTCAACACAAATCCCGGCAATACATATTCGCCAGATAACTCGGTTGGATCGATCGATATTTCTACTTCTGCCTGCTGTCTGTATATCTCTACCCGCCGATTTTGGGGGTCAATTAACCAGCCCAATCTCGCGCCGTTGTCCATGTATTCCCGCATCTTCGCTTGCAGAGTGGAGAGACTATCCGATGCCGATCGCAACTCTACTAGAAAGTCGGGACACAGGGGAACAAAGCCTTTTCTTTCTTTTGCAGTTAATGCTTCCCAGCGAGCTCGACTCACCCAGGAAGCGTCGGGAGAACGGCGGGCACCGTTGGGAAGGATGAATCCGGTAGAAGAGTCAAAACCTTCTCCTAAATCTTCGTTTGCTTCACACCAATTGCCGAATTGTCCGCTGATACTGAGGTTGCGGCTGCCTGATTCTCCTCCTGTGGGTGGATTCACTATTAATTCTCCTTCTGCGGTTCTCTCTAATCTCAAGTCGGGATTTGCCAATGCTAGGGCCTCGAATTGCTCGCAACTTACAAGCAGGGCGATCGCATTTGGCAATTCTATAGATATGGTTTCTGTTTCAATAAATGTTTGTACCATAGGAACCTCGCAGGAAATTTAACGCCAAACTCGCCTTAAATTCAACACAAATCCCGGCAATACATCCTCCCCAGATAACTCGGTTGGATCGATTAATATTTCTACTTCATTTTGCTGTCTGTAAATCTCTACCCGCCGATTTTGCGGGTCAATCAACCAACCCAATCTAGCACCATTTTCCCTATATTCTCGCATCTTCTCTTGGAGGGTTGAGAGAGAATCCGAGGCCGATCGCAATTCTACTACAAAGTCGGGACACAGGGGAACGAAGCCTTTTCGTTGTTTTGGTGTCAAGGCTTCCCAGCGAACTCGACTCACCCAGGAAGCGTCGGGAGAACGGCGAGCACCATTGGGGAGGATGAATCCAGTAGAAGAGTCAAAACCTTCTCCTAAATCCTCGTGTACTTCGCACCAGCGATCGACTTGCCCGCTGATACTGAGGTTGCGGCTGCCTGATTCTCCTCCTGTGGGTGGATTCACTATTAATTCTCCTTCTGCGGTTCTCTCTAATCTCAAGTCGGGATTTGCCAATGCTAGGGCCTCGAATTGCTCGCTACTGACAAGAAGCCCGATCGCATTTGGCAATTCTATAGATATGGTTTCTGTTTCAATAAATGTTTGTACCATAGGAACCTCGCAGGAAATTTAACGCCAAACTCGCCTTAAATTCAACACAAATCCCGGCAATACATCCTCCCCAGATAACTCGGTTGGATCGATTAATATTTCTACTTCATTTTGCTGTCTGTAAATCTCTACCCGCCGATTTTGCGGGTCAATCAACCAACCCAATCTAGCACCATTTTCCCTATATTCTCGCATCTTCTCTTGGAGGGTTGAGAGAGAATCCGAGGCCGATCGCAATTCTACTACAAAGTCGGGACACAGGGGAACAAAGCCTTTTCGCTGTTTTGGTGTCAAGGCTTCGAGGCGTTCTCGACTCACCCAGGAAGCGTCGGGAGAACGGTTAGCACCGTTAGGAAGGATGAATCCTCCCGAAGAGTCAAAACCCGATCCTAAATCCTCGTTGTCATCGCACCAGCGAGCAAGTTGCCCGGTAATGTTGAAATTCCTTTCGCTGGATTCTCCTCCTGTGGGTGGATTCACTATTAATTCTCCTTGTGATGTTCTTTCTAATCTCAAGTCGGGATTTGCCAATGCTAGGGCCTCGAATTGCTCGCTACTTACAAGCAGGGCGATCGCATTTGGCAATTCTATAGATATGGTTTCTGGTTGAGTAATTGTTTGTACCATATTTAATTACAGGCTTTTTTAGGTAGAAACTGGCAACAATAAAAGAGTTAAATACGGTATTGTGTATGGTGCGTCGCTGCGAGATTTTCGAGCTTCCAAGGAGATTGTCCATCGCGACGCACCCTACGGTATCTACAGGTTTTTGACTTGCAATATGGCTGATGCTTTTTACAACTGTCCGAAACCTTTTTTAGGCTTATCTTTTTTCTTTTTCTTCTTCTGCTGGCCACCCATATAGCCGCGGGAACCGGGCTGCATTCCCGGGCCGCCCATTCCCGGCATTCCGGGCATTCCGGGCAATCCTCCCATGCCGGCGAAGTTGCCTTGACTCATTTGCTGCATCATTGTACGCATTTTCTGGAAATCGCTGACGAGCTTAGTTACGTCGTTTTCAGCGTAGCCTGCGCCTTTGCCGATGCGGCGGCGGCGGGATGGAGAACTTGCTAAAAGTTCGGGGTTGCGGCGTTCTTCAACTGTCATCGAATTGATCATGGCTTCGGTGCGTTTTAGCTGCACTTCTCCCTGCCGCATTTGTTCGTCTGAGAGTTTGTTCATCCCCGGAATCATTTTCATGATGCCGCCGAGGGAACCCATATTTTTTAGCAGTCTGGTTTGTTTGAGAAAGTCGGTAAAGTCAAACTTTGCCGTGAGCATTTTCTCTTGCATTTTCTCGGCATCGGCGATGTCAAATTCTTCTTGCGCTCTTTCTACTAGCGTCAAGACATCGCCCATGCCGAGTATTCTCGATGCCATGCGATCGGGATAAAATGGTTGCAAAGCTTCCACTTTTTCGCCGACTCCGACAAATTTAATCGGCGCGCCGGATATCTGCCGCACTGAGAGGGCTGCACCGCCGCGGCTGTCGCCGTCTAATTTGGTTAAGATTGCGCCGGTTATGCCGATTTCTTCGTGAAAGGTGCGGGTTAAATTTGCTGCTTCTTGGCCGGTCATGGCATCAACAACTAACAGCGTTTCGTGGGGTTGTACTGTTTGTTTGATCCGGCCCAATTCTGCCATCATGTCTCGGTCGATTTGCAGGCGGCCTGCTGTATCGACGATGATGGTATCGATGCCGATTTGTTTGCCGTGTTCGATGCCTTGGCGGGCAATTTCTACGGGGTCAGTATCAGTGCCTAGTTCAAATACGGGTACGTCGATTTGTTTGCCGAGAGTCAGCAATTGGTCGATCGCGGCTGGTCGATAAATGTCGGTTGCCACTAGCAGTGCGGTACGATTTTGTTTGCGGAGGTGCAGCGCTAGTTTGGCGGTAGCGGTGGTTTTCCCGGTTCCTTGCAAACCTGCCATCAGGATCACTGTGGGCCCGGATTCGGCGGTGGCGAGGGGTACGTTGGTTTCCCCCATGACACGCACGAGTTCGTCGTGGACGATTTTAATGAATTGTTGGTCGGGACGGACGCCTGAAACGACTTCTGCGCCTTGTGCTTTGGCGGCGACCTCTCCGATGAAGTTTTTGACGACTTGGAGGTTGACATCGGCTTCCAGGAGGGCGCGGCGGACTTCTTTGAGCGCGTCTTGGATGTTGGACTCGGAGATTTTATTTTGTCCGCGCAGTTTTTTCCAGGTGGATTCGAGTCGATCGGCAAGGGCTTCAAACATAGGGCATTGTAGGCTAGTCAGTCTTTTTAATTTTAGGCTAAATGCGGGTGTTTGGATTAATGTTTTGCTAATTTTTCAAAAATCCTTTCAGGGCGGGCTAGAAGCCCACCCCACAAGCAAATTCATATATTGTGGAACAGGCATCTTGCCTGTTCTTAAAAATGCTGCCAGGTGTGAGTTGTTACGGGCGGCTAGAAGCCTACCCCACAAGCAAATTCATATATTGTGGAACAGGCATCTTGCCTGTTCTTAAAAATGCTGCCACAAAATTCATATATTGTGGAACAGGCATCTTGCCTGTTCTTAAAAATATTACAAGGTGTGAGTTTTCACGTATTCTGCGATCGCCCGTTGGAGCGTGAAGAGGGTGCGATCGCCCTTTTGGACTTTTTCGATCAATAACCTCCGTCTCAAGGATTCGACGGCTTTCAGGAATTCGGAAGGGGATAATTCGAGAAGGGCTGGCTTTTTGGATATTTCGACTGGTTGGTTTTGATTTGCGAACCAGGACATTACTTGTTTTTCGGAGTCTGACAAACGCTGAAAATGTTGGTGCAATAAATATTCTAAGTCTCCTAAAACTAGGCTATCATAGGATAAAAAATCTGAAACATTGCCGTTAAAATAAGTCTTGAATTGCAGCGGCTGCTGTATTCAACCACAAGGGATTGCCTCGGTAAATGTCTATCAATTCTGACCATTTTTCAGATTCGGATAGACCTTTTTCTGTGAATATTTCTCGCGCTGGTTCGCCTAAACCATTGAGTTGCAATGTTTGACAATTTTTCGGGTGGCTTTCTAATGCTGCAATTTCTCGGGGTTTTTCCCAACTAATCAAAACTATGCAACTGTTATGGCATGATTCTATTATTTGTTTGAAGAAAGTGCCATAGTTTTCATAGCCGGGTTAGTAGTTTCCTGCTAGTTGTTGGCTGCTGAAGATTGTTTGCACGTCATCGAGTACGATCAGACAGCGGTGCGATCGCAAATAGTCTATTACCCCCCCCAACCCCCCCTTGCTAAGGGGGGGAGACGGAGACGGAGGCTTAATCTCTTCGCCCCCCCTTGATAAGGGGGGGTTGGGGGGGTTAGATGGTTGCTGCTGCGAGAGGAATTTAATTAAGTCGGTTTGGAGTGTTTGGAGGGGTGGCGCGTCGCGGAGGCTTCGCCAGATTATACAGTCGAATTCATATTGAATGTGTTGGATTAGTTGGAGGGCGATCGCACTTTTGCCACTTCCGCTTAATCCTAAGATGCTGAGGAGACGGGTGCGGTTTTCCAAAATCCATTGTTTGAGGGTGGAAAGTTCGGATGTGCGATCGAAAAATGTCGAGATTTCGGGTGCGTCGCCTAAGTCGATGCGGGGCTGTTTTGCTGTTGGTTGGGGGTTTTGGGGTGTTTTGGGCGATCGCACTTTTTCACGACAAATGTTAAGCTTATTATTAACTGTTATACTCTCGCCTGTTATATTTTCAACAATTGCTGATTGATAATTATAAATTTTACCCTTCTCTAATACAGCCCTAAAATTAGTTTTAGTAATATCTTTTTTCAATTCTTTAGAAAGTATTTTCCAAAGTTGCGATCCGACATTTCTGACATGACTTGGACTTGAGTAAACTTCTTGAGCAATTTGCGTGTAAGTTATGTCTTGTAAAGTTCCCCGCAAAATAGCTTCTTGCACGTAATCTAAATGCTTTCCCGTCTTAGCAAAAATTAGCTCATCTGCCAGCGTCAAAACTTCGGCAATATCCATAGATTAGGGAGAAGCTGGAGTTTACGCGATTCATTATACCTGACATTTCGTACACTTGTGACATTTTTGATGTTGTCATCTATCTAAAGTCAGGATTTTTCCTACACAGCTCATCCTTTATATTAATTGATTAAGGTATTAGAAGGATATTTTTATGAAGCGAGTCCGGTGGCTCAGCGGTTTGTTCCTCGCTGGGATGTTATGTGTGATGTTAGGGACTATCGGCGCACAAGTGGCCCAGGCCCAGCGCCCAATCCATATACTCGACCTGAAATGTCTTGTTACAGGGGGTAAGGTTGACAATTATGGCAGACTACAAAATTTTTCCAGGGAAGGTAGCGATATTTCCATAGGCAGACAAATATACACCAGTATTATGAGGGTACGCGAGGCCGGTTGGACTTGTAAACTTCCAGGCGGTCGTGCTTCTCTTCGATTAGAGTATGGAGTTAGCGATCGGGATCAGGAGCGGGTTTCACCACCCAAAATAGATGTTTACGTAGATGGAAATCAAGTAGCTTCCCAGGTGGGGAAACCTGGGAGAATCAATACAATGCTGGTAGATGTTAGTAATGGTAAAAATCTATCGATTGATATCTCCTGTTCCACAGCACAAAATTGTATGAACAACCCTTACTTTTCTCAGCCATTTCACTTCTTCAAATTTAATCTAGAGCCGGGGGCAAGCTCTCCAGGGAGTAGATAAATTATGAGTATTAGCCGCCGTCAATTTAATCGGATCGTCATCTGGGGTGGCGCTTCTTTTGCTGCTTCCGCAACATCCGGCATCTTTTTCCCCAAACCTGCTGAGGCTTATTCCCTAGAATTTCCGATTAGTGCTTTATCAGCCGATCGCGTTTTTAACGGTATTCAAAAATATTGTGGAGCACAGCCCATCCCCGGTGTTCTATCACCGATCGTACAAGGCAATACTAATGTTAGCAATAAAATAGAACCAGCAGCCGCCAACGCTATTCGCACGGCAGATAAAGAATTTGTCAACCGCAATTTTACCAGCAAAAGAACCGAATTAGCCGTAACTGGCAGCGGTTCTAATTTTGCATCAGATACGAGTCGGCTGTGGGGGCGGCAAAGACAGGATCAAGTCGGCCCAAATGTTGGCTTTGGCTTTGTGCAAAAGTGGGAAGATCAATACAGCGATGCCAAAATTTCTGGGCCGACAATGTGCGCTATTCATAACGCTCAACAAGTCTTAGCCGATCAAAGACTTACACCTCCAGAAATTGCGGCTTCTGTCTTACCAACTCGATCGCGATTGGATGATTGGGGCTCTTGGGGAGGGGATGCGGATGCGTCTGCTGGGAGGAATCCCGGTGCTGTTTTTGCTCAATACGATACAGCCGCCGGTACGGTGACATCTCGCTATGATTTAGTTGAACCGGGGCCGAGAGGTTTTGGGCGTGTTGAGTATACTATTGAAGCAGAAGATCAGCCTCGGCGGGTGATTTTGGTGACGGTAAGGTTTTAGTAATACAGATATTCGGTAGGGACACAGCACTGCTGTGTCCTCTTTCTGTATTTCTGCGAATACGGACACGGCAGTGCCGTTTCCCTACGGCGAATACGGACACGGCAGTGCCGTTTCCCTACAAATATTCTGTATCAAATCAATTTGACCTTTGCAATTGACCAATCAAATCTAATGCTTTTTGAGCATCTGCCGCCATTCCTTGAGCTCTAAATAAATTAGCAGCTTGTTGCAAATCTGCGATCGCCCCTTTTGTATCTCCCATTCTCACTAACGTAATTCCTCGGTTAGCAAAAGCCTTTGCATAACTGGGATTGAGTTGAATTGCTTGAGTGTAATCAGCTAAGGCAGAGCGATCGTTATTGATGCGAAACAGCGCTAATCCTCTGTTAAAATAAGTGTTGGCGCGACCGGGATTGATTTGCAGGGCTTGATTGAAATCGTCGATCGCCCCTTTTTGATCGCCCAAGTCCGAAAGTGCTAATCCTCGGTTGTTGTAAGCTGCTGCAAAGTTTCGATCCAGGCGGATGACTTGAGTATAATCTGCGATCGCCCCCGGTTTATCTCCCATTGCCGACAAAACCAGCCCCCGATTGTAGTAAGCGTCAACATAACCGGCATTTAGGGCGATCGCTCTGCTATAATCAGCGATACTCTTGGGCATTTGTCTCAAATCGGAATAAGCGAGGGCTCGATAGAAATAAGCTTCCGCGTAATCAGATTGAGTTTGAATCGCTTGGTTAAAATCGGCAACAGCACCTGACAAATCTCCCTTATCAAACCGAGTTAAACCTCGAACGTAATAAGTCTTAGCATCTTGCGGATTGTTCAGTTTCAGAGGTGCAGTAGCTGTTGGAGAGGTATTAATTAAAAGTGCCGATCGATTTAACCCAGCTTCCGATAATTTAGCTATAAAAGTGTTGATAGGAATTGCAGAATTAAATCCTGTTTTAGTATCTGCTAAACCTGTGACAACTTTTCTGCTGGGATCTATGACACGATCGTAATCCCGATCGCCTTCTCCGTGAATCCCAACAACACGCCCTTCTGTATCAAATACAGCCCCGCCGCTCATCCCCCCTTTCGTAACAACATTGTAGCGCAAATTATACCCTTGGGGATGACTTGAAATCCGGCTGGTAACGAAGCCAGGTACAAACTCAAAATTGCGCTCTTTTTGGTAGTTTCTGCTTTCTGGAATACCTGGATAACCAGACACAAAAATTGAGACCCCAGCAATCGTTTGTTGCGAATCTCCTAAAGTTACTACTGGATAAGAATCTGTACTGTTAAATGTTACGACTGCTAAATCCGGCTCGTTCTCGCTTTTTTGCAATCGCTTAAAACTGGTTACTGGATAGTTTTTTCCCGTATGACTGCGAATCGTATAGGTAACTTTAGAACCCACATTCCGCAGATATTCAAGCAGAAGGAAAGGAAGATAGATTCGGAAATACAAAACTCCCAAACGATTGCACGGCAATCGTTTGGGAGTTTTTAGTGTAT
>NZ_JAUBPE010000069.1:0-44329 GCF_036700565.1 Microcoleus pseudofavosus SVA1_A4 | reverse complement strand
TTGCCCAACAATAGCTCAAAACCTCTGCCCTAGTATTTCTGAGTATTTATACTCATCGCAAAAGTGACACGCTCCCTGCCAGTTGGACTTGTGGGAACTATTATTGAAGTGTATGATACGGGAAAGGAATGTCAGTATTTAGTGGAGTTTGCTGATAGTCAAGGGATTGAATATGCTATGGCTATGTTGAAAGCCGATGAAATTTTAGTTCTGCAATATGAACTTGCGGTTGCTTAGTGATTTGAGGAGAATAGAAGTTAGATAAGGGCGATCGCACTTGGGAACAGAAAGGGCGATCGCCCCTCCACTGAGAGGCAAAAATGTTAATAATCTTATAGCTGATAGTTTTAGAAGGAACTTTTTGATAAGATATCAAAATTAAAACTGTCTTACCGCTCGGATTTTACCTAAAAAAATCAAATTAGCCAAATTTATGTCTCGATTAAGTATCCGATCGAACAAAAAAGCTCTGGGCTTTGTGCTGGGTTTATTAATTTTTGTCATTTTCATTCCCGGATGTTGGGCTTTAACAACTAATATTGCTCCCACAGTAGCACGGCCAGCAGATAACAAAGTAGCTGTGCGTGCAGATGTACAAAATACATCAAATTCTCGCTCTTCTTTAGGAGTTGGGCTTAATGGTATTGCTGACTCGTCAACACAATTACCCTTTTTAGATGCTTTCAAATCTTCTAGACAATGGATAACTCAATGCGTTAGCGGACAACCAAACTGTAAAGGTGAATGGGATACAGAGGAGTATAATCTTTTAAACCTTGATGAAAATGGGTGGGTGAAGTCTCTCCCATCTCCCGAAGAGGCTCCTAAATATACTAGGGTAAGTACGCTATTACTTAGGGAAATCCCCAATCGCTATCCTTCAGGGCAGTATATTGTTACTTATGAGGGTGAAGGTGCGATCGAATATAAATTTGATTCCAAAAAAGATGAGGCTGCGTCGAAACCCGGGAGGGATATCATTAATGTGGATGCCACACAAGGCGGAGGCATAATGATTACAATTACTGCTACCGATCCAAAGAAAACAGGGAACTATATTCGCAATATTAAAGTTGTTCGCTCCCAAGATGAACAGCTTTATCAAAGCGGTGAAATATTTAATCCGCTGTTTATAGACAAGATTAAAAAGTTTAAAGTTTTGCGTTTTATGGACTGGATGGGAACAAATGGTTCGCAACAAAAAGACTGGTCAAACCGACCTAAACCAGAGAGCGTATCCTATGCTTATAGAGGAAGTGTTCCCATAGAAGTTATGGTGAATTTAGCTAATAAAGTCCAAGCAGAACCCTGGTTTAATATGCCGCATCAGGCTACTGATGAATATATGACTAACTTTGCTAAAAGGGTAAAAGATAGTGTAGATCCCAAGCTGAAAGTTTATGTAGAGTATTCTAATGAGGTTTGGAATTGGTCATTTCCACAATCGCATTATGCTTTGGAACAAGGTAAAGCGAAGTGGGGAGATAAAGGCGATGCTTTTATGCAATGGTACGGAATGCGTACTGCTCAAATGTGCGATATCTGGAAAGGTGTTTTTGAGGATCAAAAGAATCGAGTTGTCTGCGTGTTGGGAACTCAAAGAGCCTGGAGAGAGTTAGGAAATTATGCTTTAGATTGTCCCTATTGGGTAGCTGAGGGCAATAAACCTTGTTATCAACACGGCATTGATTCCTATGCTATAGCTGGATATTTTAGTGGCAACTTGGGCGGTAAAGAAAGTGTCAGCACAGTAGAGTCTTGGTTGAATGACGCCGATGGCGGGTTTGGCAAAGCTTTTAAGCAATTAAAAGAGGGCGGGTTGCTCCCTGGCTTCAAAGATAGTTTGCCCGATGTGGATAATGACTTTAGGTATTTCTTAGATGTGGCTCAAAAAAAAGGTCTCAAGTTATTTGTTTACGAGGGCGGTCAACATATTGTAGGTATTGAAGGAGTTGAGAATAATGAAAAACTGACCAAGTTTTTTATGGAATTAAATAGGCGGCCAGAAATGTATGAGATATACACGCAATTACTGAATAGTTGGAAACAAGCTGGAGGCAGTCTTTTCATGCACTTTGTGGATGTGAGTTCATTTAGTAAGTGGGGAAGTTGGGGGGCTTTGGAGTATGTGGAACAAAAGGGTTCGCCTAAGTATGATGCTTTGATGGATTTTATTGATAAGAATCCTTGCTGGTGGGATGGGTGTGCTGTGGAGGGATGATGAGGAATTGGTGCAATCAAGAATCGTTCGATCGCACTTCCTCAAACTCTTCCGCATCCCCCGGCAAACCCGAACCCTCGCTACCCCTCAACCGGGGCGATTCCCCATTACTCGCACCCGCACCGTAAGCCCCAGAATACCTATCCTCCAAACCCGAATCCCTCAGCGAAATCGCACTTCTTTGACTCGGCGACAATCTCTCTGTCGATCGGCGATTTGTCCCAGAAATCGGCGGCTTCCGAGTTAAAGTTTTCCAAGCAGCCTTAATCCCAGTCACCACGCTGCGAGTTGTTACCTGCACGTTTTGCGCCTGCTTTTTAGCGCTACCAATACTTCGATCGACCTGTTTGACAACCTCCCCCGCACTTTGCACCCCATCGCTGACATCATCCGTCAACTCGCTAATTTCCAGCCCCGTCAACCGAATCGCCTCCAAAGTGGGCGGAAATTCGCGAGAAAGCGTGTCAGCGAGCTTTTCCACGCTGCGGGCAGCCCGGGCCAGCGCTTGCACTGCAGGTATTAAAGTC
Source organism: Microcoleus pseudofavosus SVA1_A4 (assembly GCF_036700565.1). Taxonomy (NCBI): domain Bacteria; kingdom Bacillati; phylum Cyanobacteriota; class Cyanophyceae; order Oscillatoriales; family Microcoleaceae; genus Microcoleus; species Microcoleus pseudofavosus. The sequence goes on along the minus strand of NZ_JAUBPE010000069.1, from coordinate 41,581 downwards.
ACTAAAACAGCAGTCAGGCTAACTGCCACTAGCAAAATCGAAAGTCCTAGCCAAAATATAGGATCGCTCACTTGAATCTGGGATTGGGGGTTGAGAATTTCATGCCATTTAGCGGATGGGAGGGCGCGACGGGGGACTCACTTGAGCTTCAGTTTCCGACAGTATTTGGCGTTCCCGCTGAGTCGCTTCCAAACCTGCCGCGATCGCCTCTTTGAGTCTAATCAAAGTTTCGTCCCAATTTCTGATTGCAGTTTCAGAAAGTCGATCGGCCTGCAACTGCACGCTAGTCGATAAATCTTCCGCCAACTCCGGCAAAGCATCGGCCGATTTTTTCAATATCTGCCGCGTCTCCTTGCCCGTTCGCGGCGCCATCAGCAACCCAGTCACGGCCCCGATCGCAGAACCCACAAGCAAACCGCCAATAAATAATCCTGAACGTTTAGTTGACATTTTTATAACTTCTCTCCATACACCAATTTTAGGGGCGTTTGCCCGATCGCAGCCCTTTACAAAGGTAGAAATATTGTTGAAAATCCTACGGAGTCAGCACGGGCGGCAGTTTTAGGATAGCTTACCTCAAAGGTCGATCGCGCCTGGGCCAAAGCATCCGTCCCAAACCCAGCAATCCCAAAAGTTGCTGAACCTGTTGCAGTTGCAATTCCAGTTGTTGATAGCGCCGTCGCAGTTGGCGGGCACCTTGCTGCCTGTTACCAAGGAAATCCGGCGACATACTGAGGACATTGCTGCTACAGCGTTCGATTAGTGCGATCCGAATTTCCAAACGTGCGATCGTCCGCCTGATTTTCCACACCTTCGCAGCGATATAAAAGCAAACCAGAGATATTAGTAGATTGATAATTACAACAGCACTCAACATTTAATACCTGTTTTAAACTACTAACATATTCAGCTTTTTGTGGCTGCCTAGAAGCCCTCTTGTGTAGGGACACAACAATGTTGTGTCCTCATCCATTTTGTAGGGACACAACATTATTCATTAGTATCAACTTAACTTCAAACCCAGTCACAGACCGCTGTTTGACTTTAAATCTCGATCCCCCCTAGCCCCCTTAAGAAGGGGGGAACCGGAAATGCTCAAAGTCCCCCTTCTTAAGGGGGATTTAGGGGGATCGAGACTCGGCTATAAACGAGAGATACAAAGGTTTTCAGACTTAAGTTGACACCAATGAACATTGTTGTGTCCCTATCCATAAGCTGGCTCAAGTTTTAAGCCTGAGACATAGCAGGCAAACAAACCTTAGTACCCCCCAAACCGCAATAACCGTTCGGGTTTTTAGCAAGATACTGCTGGTGATAGCTTTCTGCGTAATAAAACTCAGGAGCCTCAATAATCTCAGTGGTAATCTTGCCGTAACCGGCCGGGGTCAAAGCTTGCTGGTAAGCATCGCGCGAAGCTTCAGCTTGCTGCATTTGGGTAGCTGAATACGTGTAAATGCCCGATCGGTACTGAGTACCAGAATCATTGCCCTGACGCATTCCTTGAGTAGGATTGTGACTTTCCCAAAAAACTTTTAGCAGCGTTTCGTAACTAATTACTTTCGGATCGAACACAACCAGAACTACTTCATTGTGTCCCGTCATCCCGCTGCAAACTTCGTCGTAAGTAGGATTTGGAGTAATCCCGGCTGCGTAGCCAACAGCCGTCGAAAAAACTCCATTTTGCTGCCAAAATTTCCGTTCTGCTCCCCAAAAACAGCCCAGGCCAAACAAGGCAGTCTCCATGCCGTTTGGAAAGGGAGGTTTGAGCGGATTGCCGTTAACAAAGTGAGTTGCCGGTACCGACATCGACTCTGCCCGTCCGGGTAATGCCTCTTGGGAAGAGGGCAGGCTCGACTTTTTGCCAAATCCAAATAGCACCATAAGTTTGTGAGGGGATCTCTGATAAACGTCTTTACCTTACTTAATAATATCATATCTACACTAAAATAGTCGCTCTCTTGAAGGTAGAAGGTAAAAGCCAAAAGGCAGATTTTTTTTACGGATGCTTTTTGGTGATACTGCTCACTGCAAACGCAGTTTTCAATCACATTAGGCCGCTGCTCGCTGTCACCAAACCATACCTAAAATATCACCTATTGTTGAGCTATAAATCACGCGGATTTTATGCAAAACAGCCGATTATTAAAAGTATGGTGTTGTAGTAGTTATTCAATACCATTTATTGGGAGTGTGTACAAATGGCCGCTAAACCTTGCAGTGAACCTTTAAAATCCAATCCGTTTATTACTTACCGCGACCCGATTACAGGTAAATGGATTGTTGTGAATCAGAATTTGCCCAAAGCAGCAGAACAAGCACAGCTAGCAGCAGCTTGAGTTCTCCTCTTAACTTTACCTGAAAAATAAACTATAATTTCTGATTGCGTAAGGGCGGGTTTTACCAACCATCAATGCCTAAAACAAACAATCTCGTAAACCCGCCCCGATCAACGGTCAATTGGAATCTACATTTTTTTTATTCCCAGAAATGGTTGATGTAGATTATTAGTTGTATGGGGCGGGTTTAGGTAGATTGTTTGCGGTTATTAAATATTTTTAGTAAAACCCACCCCTACGGTATTTATGGTTATTTAATCGGAGTTTAGTTCATCTCTTTTTGCAGTTCCAAATACCGATAGAGATATTCCGAAATTATCCCGTGCAAAAACAAGTCGCGTGCCGCATTAAACGGACTGTTTGGCGCTAGCGGATGGCGGTTGACAATTACATGATTCCAGTCGCAATTTCCAGTAATCTCGCTGACGTAAACTCCGAAGTTTTCATCTAACTGAAGCGACATCACTGCTCGCGCAAATTCGTCGCTAGTCAAACACAGAGAATAAAATACTTTAAACAATTCGATCGCCGATTCCAAATCCAGAATTTTTAGCCATCTGCGTTTTTCAAAATCTATTGCAACTTCTACTGGTTGAATGCTATCATAATTAATTCCCCGTTTTTTGACGACCTGCAACCAGTTAGGATTTGTCAGCATTGCCTGGTTGTAATCCCAGACAAAGTTATAGAGAATTAAGTCATGTTCGAGAAACGCATTGTCAGCTAAATCGCTAACTGTGCGCGGATAAAGCTTTGACTTTTCAATCTGGGTGTCGGGGCCGTTGTCAATCAAGAAGTTGATAATGTTGGAGCCGGCGCAAATGTGTCGCACAATTAAATAACAAGCTTCTGGCGAGACAAAGTTATTGAGGAAAAATGCAGCCGATTTGTGCATTAAAGTGTAAGCGCGAAATTGAAAGGGCAATAAGCGCTTTGTTGTCATAATTACCGCCAGCAATACGTTAGCAATTACTTTGATCGGGATGAGCAAATAATTGCGAGTCCAGCTTTGCAAATCCCGCATCATGTAGGCTTTTGCCGCTAAATCGACGGGAATCGACCGATCGCAAAACAGCACGTCCCAAACATTCGGATCTCGGCGGTTGTAGGGTTTTGTAGCGTAAGGGATTTTTCGCTCATCTGGGAGATTTTCGGTATCTTGTTTTTGCAGCTTTTGCATTAGCGCATTTCCTCCAATTGCAGCAAATATAAACGAGCAGTGACGCGAGCGGTTTTGACAATGCGGCGGGCTATATCATCTGTCATCCATTCAGCATTAATCAAATTTTCCAGTTTGCCGAGGTGCGACTCGTCGTTAGCTCCGTGATAAGCTAAAAACGATACTTGTTCATCTTGCAAACCGAGAGTTTCTTGAATTTGTTTTGCCCATTTTCCTGCCAACCGATTGCCCAATCCTTCGATGATAAACATACTGCCAATTAAATCAACCGGATTTTCCCGCGATGCTTGGTGGAAGATAAAAGCTGACAGTGCTTCGCTGCCAATATTCTTATCATATTCCACAATTTGTGACAATTCACCGCCCACAGCAACATAATTTTGTTCTAGCATTTGATAGTCGCGGTGTTCGTCTTGGGCGTGGCCGATAAAAGTCGATCGCAGTCGAAAATCACTCATGTTAGAAGCAGCGCGAGCAATCCAGCGAGCTCCCTCGACAACTTGCGGGCGCAGATTGCAAAGTAAAGCTTGATAGTCTTCTATTGTAAACTCTCCCCGGTACAATTTGCGGACAATGGGAACGGAACGAATTTCGCGATCGAACTTCAGCCAAATCCATGCTAACTCCCGCAGCAAATAAGCTTGCGGAGAGTTGTGGATTTCCGGTTTAACGTTGGCGAGGGAAGACGCTTCGGGAATTTCAAGGGAGTTATAACTTTGAGAAATCATTGATTTATTGGTATTTTCGACAGCAGTTAACATGATGTAAGCGGTTGTAAATCGCCCGCTTTCCGGCACAAAGCAAAAGATTTTATGTCCGGGCTGCAACTTGTCAGAGTTGAACAATTCCTCTAACATTAAATAAATCGAGGCACAACCTGTATTTCCGCGACTGTACAAGTTTGTAAACCATTTTTCTTCAGGAATCATGCAGCCTGCTTGTTCCAGAAGTTCTACAATTTGTCCCCGGAAAAAGTGAGACGAATAGTGGCACAGCAGCCAGTCGATTTCCTGCGGAAAAACTCGCCCTGCTTTTATCAACCGCAGCCAACCTTCAACGCCTAATTTCATTACATTGTCCAGCAAGCGAATATTTTGCCGCAAGTCAAAAGCTCCCGCTGTGGCTGCATCGAGGTAGGAGGAATAATCCAGCCAGCTTTTGGTTGATGTTTCGTTTGCTAATCCTGAATACATACAAACAGGATAGGCGTTGGCGTGGGAAATTAGCTCAATCCATTCTATCTTTAAACTAATTCCTGTCGCGTTGGGATGGTTTTGCAGCAAAAATGCTCCGGCACCGTCTGATAGCATCCAGCGCAAAAATTCTGTATCGAAAGGCAGGGATTTTCCCGCTTGCACGGAAGTTTGTGCTTCAAATTTGGTGCTTTTGAACAAGCGTGAGGGAAATTCGGAAGCGACGGCAATTGCTGTTTGTTTTTTGCCGAGTTCGAGTTGAGATGCGGCGTAATTTAAGGCAGTAACTCCGGCACAGCAAACTCCTTGAGCTGACACTATTTCTAGGGGAGATAATTCGGAAAGTTCCCCGTGTACTGTGCTGGCAAATCCCGGTACTAATAAGTCTGGTAAAGTCGTAGCGCAGGCCAGTAAGTCGATCGCCCCCGGTTCCAAATTTGCTTGAGCGATCGCGTCGCGGACGGCAAACGCTGCCATTTGGCTGTTAGAATATAGTGTTTGCTGCTGTTTGTCGATCGCGTAATAGCGCTGTTGAATCCCGTTGCTGTTGAGAATGCGCTGTCTGACTCTCGAAGGGCGCGAGGCAATTTTTCCCAGATATTCTTCCATCTCATCGTTATTAATTGGTTCTCCCGGCAAAAATTTTCCAATCCGATTGATATAAGCGCTGTACATGGCGTAAACCTCTAAAAATCCGATAAGAAATGGTATAAAACCGATCTTGCTTTGTGAAGCAGTGAACTTGCAAGGAGAAACCAGCTATCTTGTAAAGCTTCTCGAAATCACAGAAATCGAGCAACAGCGAGCACAAGTAACCTGAAGCAGGGTGAAGTTTTTTCGGAAATTGAGCCAATATGTAAGTAGAGTTCCTTCACTGCTTGGCAACTACAATGGATTTTGCACAACTAAATGCTTGGTATTCTCAATCTCAACGCCGCACCGCTGTTTCGCTGTTGATGAAACGAGTCGGCGTAACTCGCACTAGGGCTGAATGCTTTGTCAGGCTTTGGGTTTACTTATCAGTGAAACACCTTCAGGAAAGCCAGCCCCGAATCAAACCGCCGCTGGCGAAACTGGAATTGCTACAAACAGAAGTTCAGTGTACCCACCGGGAAGCCGCAGAACTATTTTACTGCGATTCCGATCGGGGGAGCGATCGTGCCGCCGGAATGATGTTAGATAAATTAGCAGCCCTCGGATTAATTAAAAAACACTTTGACGGTAACACTACTGAAATTGAAATTCAACCCGTTCCAGAAATTTTAAATATCGCCGAACCTCAAAAGCCTGTACAACTTCAATTAGATAATTTTAACCCTCGGTGCGATGCGATTCCTGTGGCAAATTTATTAGCAACTAATTACAACTGGATGAACCGCAGCACTAACGCCGTCCCCTACAAAATTGTGAAAATCCTGCGGCTTTTGGCTAGTCAATACTCAAAGGGAATGCGAGTTTTGCGCCGCTGCGATAATCTCAATCCAGTGGGGTTTTACTTACTTTATCCCACCGCTACCGAATCTGAAGTAAATTTTTTTAACGCTCCTAGCAAAAGCCTTCATTTAAGTTCTATTTCCGATATCGATCCTTTCAATATGGCGCTACCAGGAGATCCAAATTGCCAGTCAGTATTTGTCCGCAGTTGGATGATCGATCCGCAGTATTTGGAAGAATACCGAATTGCTTTTCTCGAAGACACACAAAAAGTTTTAGCTCAAATGCAAACAGATTTTCCGAATCTTTGCGACTTGTACACGCTGATGATTCACCCCCTGTACGAAAAACAGGCCCTGGCTTTGGGATTTCATAAGACTAGCAGTGACGCTCAATTATCTGTTTACTGGATGTATCTAGCATTGGATAGATTTTTGGCACTGGATATCAAGGAAACTGTAAGAAATTTGTAATATAGTATCAATTCCGGCTGCGCCGGAATGATAAGCGAGGATACGGCAGTGCCGTATCCCTACGGTGATAAATTGTAGGGACACGGCACTGCCGTGTCCTGATTTCGGGTAATATTAATTCCGATGCAACGGGAATTAATATTACTCGGCGATTTCAATCGCCGAGTGACTTATAAAACTTCGCGTCCCAAATAGGGTTGTAAGGCTTCCGGCACTTTTACAGTTCCGTCTGGCTGCTGATAATTCTCCAAAATTGCCGCCATTGTGCGGCCCACAGCTAAACCGGAACCGTTCAGCGCGTGCACGAATTGAGTGCCTTTTTTCCCCGTTTCTTTAAAGCGAATATTCGCCCGCCGCGCCTGAAAATCTGCGACGTTGGAACAACTGGAAATCTCGCGGTATTTGCCCGCAGATGGCAGCCACACCTCTAAATCGTAGGTTTTTGCCGCCGCGAAACCTAAATCGCCGGTACACAGTGCGATCGCCCGATAAGGCAATTTCAGCGCCTGCAAAACTCCCTCAGCATCCTGCACTAACTTTTCGTGCTCTGCCTCGGAGGTACTCGGATGCACAAGTTTTACCAATTCAACTTTATTAAATTGGTGCAGTCGAATTAATCCCCTCGTATCTTTGCCGTAACTGCCGGCTTCTCGGCGAAAGCAAGGAGTGTAAGAACAGTGATAAATTGGCAACTGTTCTGCTGTCAAAATTTCACCTCTGTACAAATTGACAACCGGAACCTCGGAAGTAGGAATTAGCCACAAATCGTCTTGGTCGCACTTAAAACTTTCTTCGGCAAATTTGGGCAGTTGACCAGTGGCTGTGAGAGATTCGGTGTTGACTAAAAATGGAGGAATTACTTCTATATAACCTGCTTTTGTGTGCCGATCGAGCATGAATTGAATAATCGCTCTTTCCAAGGCTGCACCAGCTCCAATTAAGCACACAAAGCGGGGCTGAGCGATTTTTACTGCCCGTTCAAAGTTGATAATCCCTAATTTTTCGCCGATTTCCCAGTGCGGTAAAATACCGGAATTTTGGGGAATGTATTCGTCTCCCCAGCGCCGGATTTCGACGTTTTCATCTTCATTTTTGCCGATCGGCGTTGACTTGTCGGGCAAGTTCGGCAGCGGCAATAATAGAGCTTCTATTTGAGCTTTTAGGTCTTTTTCCTGTGCTTGCAGTTCGTTCGACTCGGTGCCGACTTGGTTGCCTTCTGCTTGCAAAGTCTGAATTTCGGGAGATTCGAGGGGTAAACCCGATTTTCTTTTTTGCCCGATGAGTTTGGCAATTTCGTTGCTGCGGGCTTGCAGTTGCGATCGCTTCCCTTCCAACTCCCGCTGCTGTTTGTCTAACTGCACGATCGGCTCGATTTCATAGTTGCCTCCGCGCAGGTTGAGGCTTTCTTGCACGGCTTGCGGGTTTTCTCGGATTAATTTGAGGTCTAGCACAGATTTATTCTAAATCTTAAATTTTAGATCGGCTGGGACAAAACGAGATGATACAGAAGCTTTGTCAATGATTGGCGCATTCAATCATAACTTATTCTGATCTAAAATACCCGTTGGGTATCACCCATGAAGGGTGACACCCCACAAATGTCTGCTATACTTGCAAATATTAGTAGATGCACCCTGATAATTTTCTACCCCAGCCAGCAATGGCCGGGTTTTTTTTTGGCATGGAATTTAAGTCCTGGACGCACTATCAGTCTAAAAAACCCGGTTTCTCGCGATTGTCGTCTCAAATCCGGCAATTACGTTAAGAAACCGGGTTTTTGCGTCCCGGACTAGGTAAGTAAGTCCTAAAATATCTTTTCGGTTAAAAGTTAAAGCCAGTGCGAACCAACCAAACCCATTGAGTGTCGTTGCGGCTGTCATTCTCAGGATTAACCACGGCCCAAACACCAGGGGTGATCGAAATGTTGTCGTTGACCTGAAAGCGATAGAACGCTTCAATGTGATAGGAAGTATCTCGATCGCGCCGCACGTTACTGCTGGTCACGCGACCTGGCAAACCCACCAAAATCCCCGGTAAGTTGCCTTCACCTCCCACATCTGGGAAACTGATCCCGATCGCTCCATACACAATATCAGCGCGATCGTCGCCGTCAACATTTAACAAAACCACGCCGCCTCTACCATCAGAAACGCTGCTAACACCAGAATTTTCTGCATTGGCGCGAGTATAAACGCCCCAACCGTGAACTTGAAAGCGGGGAGCAAGGCGGTAGAATCCTTGTACGGCTACAGAATCGCTGGATGTAGCAATATTGTCCCCAAACGGTCGCGCAGCCAGAAAACTGCCCGTACCGCCTGTGAGGTCGGCTTTACCGCTTGGTGCAAAGGTACGAGAATAGGCTACGCCAATTGCTCCGCGATCGCCCCGGTAGGCAAGCTGAAGCAGAGCATTGTAGGAACCGTTGAATAAACCGTTACTTTGCTGCGAGAGATTGGGATCTGCTGCTATATAGCCCACAGTCAGGGTGAGGTTTTTGGCGACAGTCCAGTTGACAGCGCCACCGCCACCTCCCCGGCGGTAGAGGGGACTGTATTGTCCGAACTTCGAGGGAATTCCATCACTATCGCTGGCGATCGTTGGAGGAGTTAGCAAATCCGTAATATCGGGATACCCAACACCTGTCGGGCCGACGGTCAGCGAGAGATTAGAGGTCAGGGGGGTGACATACAATATGTGAGGGACGGTGATTGTGTTATCGACATTGCCATCAAAGTTCAAGGCCGTCATATTTGTACCCGTCTTGTCGGCAATCCTGCCCAAGTTGCCGAATTCCAAACGGGTTCTCAGCATATCGCGACCGGTGAAGCTGGTTTCCAAATTTAATCGCCCCCGGTTGGCAACAATAGTGTTGGTGCGATCGCGCGAATCCCCAACACTGTTACCGGAGGTATCTGTTACCACCACGATAATTTCCGCATTCAGTTTCGTCGTAGTCGAGAACTGATTGGCTTCTAGTTCGGCTGTGCGTGCATCGAGAGTATCGACTCGACCACGCAACACCGATAATTCAGTGGCAAATTCTGCTTGCAGCTTTTGGACGATCGCTAAATCTTCCCCAGTAATCTGGTTGGTTGTTCCTGTGGCAATTAGTTCGCTGACTCGATCGAGACAGCTATTCAATCCTGCGGCAAATTCGTACCGCGTCAGCGCCCGGTTTCCTCTGTAAGTTCCGTCGGGATAACCGGCAATGCAGCCGTAGCGTTCTACTAGAGATTGCAGCGCCTGAAACGCCCAGTCAGTGGGTTTTACATCCGAGAGTTGAGAGACAGAATTCACCTGCGCGAAGGGTTTTTCTGTCAAGGGATTTAACGGTTCAGGAGCAACTAATCTATCAATTGGGGCCGCAAAACTTGGGGATGATGTTAGCAGAAATACACCCGGTGTTCCCAGTATAAAAGCAGTAATCAGGTGAGGAAAATGCTGGATGTGCATAGGACAAAGCTCCGCATAAAAACCGATCTTGCATCATTCTCAAGAACGGGCAAGATGCCCGTTCCACAAGAAAATTCACTCTTTGTGGAACGGGCATCTTGCCCGTTCCTAAACAAGTAATTGAGAAAGGTGCAATATCTCAGTTACATCCGTTAAATTCGTTACAGAATCCTTTACGGAACTTCCTTCTTCCTTTTCCCCCTTTGGGGGGCAGGGGGGGTTGGCTTCCCCTACGCTGCGCTTGAACCGGTACGAACTTTGTCGATCGTCACTGCGATAATTATCACCAGACCTTTCACAACTAACTGCCAGAAGAAAGACACGTTCATGAGAGTTAGTCCATTGTTGAGCAGGGCAATAATTAAAGCCCCCAGCAAAGTACCCCAAATAGTACCAATTCCACCTGTAAAACTGGTTCCTCCCAAAATTACAGCAGCGATCGCATCTAATTCGTAGCCTTGCCCCAACATCCCCGTCGCACTGTAGAGGCGCGACGCGCTCATAATTCCACCTAAACCAGAAAGCAAGCCACTGACGCCATAGACAAATAACAGCACGCGACTCACCTTAATACCTGTCAATCGTGCTGCCCGAATGTTGCCTCCCACGGCGTAAATATGCCTCCCCAGAACAGTCCGCCGCAAAACAAACCAACTCGCTAAAACTGCTAGCAAAGCGATAATAACTAACCAGGGAATTGGGCCGACATAATTGTTACCTATCCAAGCGAAATTCAGATTTCTATTGATAACTGTAGTGCCGTTAGCGACTAAATAAGCAACTCCCCGCAAAGCTGTGTAAGAACCGAGGGTGACGATGAATGGAGGCAAACCTAAATAGGCAACTAGCGAGCCGTTAAGCAATCCCAAAAAGACTCCGGCTATTAACGCAGCCGGTACGGCAAACCAACCCAGACCTGGAACTAAGGAAACCAGCACCCCGACAACTGCCGTCACGCCCAAAATTGACCCGACTGAAAGGTCTATTCCGCCAGTCAAAATCACAAAAGTCATGCCAGTAGCAAGGACAATATTGATCGATGCTTGCCGAATGACATTGATAAAATTTCCTACGGAAAGAAAGTTGGGCGTTACCAGGGAAAAAATTACACAGATGGCCACCAAAATCGGCAGGATACCGGCAACTTGGATGAAATTTTTCCAAGCTACGACTTTGCTCGCTTTCTGCCGATCGCTCCCTGAACTTCTGCTGGTTTTTGTTTGCGTTTGACTCATGATTTTACTACCTCTTTTGCACCAGTGGCATAAGCCATAATGTTTTCTTGCGTAATCTTTTCCCCAGTCGATCCGCCTACTTCACCGACGAGGCTTCCCGATCGCATCACTAAGACGCGATCGCTCATTCCCACAATTTCCGGCAGTTCGCTGGAAATCATCAAAATACCTACACCCTTGGCTGCCAAATCGCTAATAATTCGATAAATTTCGCTTTTGGCGCCAATGTCCACACCCCGCGTCGGTTCATCTAGCAAAAGTACCTTTGGGTTGATAGCCAACCAACGCGCTAGCAGCAACTTCTGCTGATTTCCCCCAGACAAATCCATTGCCCTGATGCTCGGACTTGCAAGGCGAATCTGCAAATTATTAATAGCATCATTGACAATTTTCAACAGAAATTTTGAGTTGATAATGCCAGCTTTTGCTTCTCGATCGAGGACATTCATGGTGATATTTTCACCAGAACTTGCCTCCAAAAATAGTCCTAGAGCCTTGCGATCTTCTGGCACGTAAGCAATTCCGGCGGCCATTGCTTCATCGGGTGTCGAGACATTGAGAGGACGATTTTCGAGTTTAATTTCACCGCTTGTCTTTCGATCGGCACCAAAAATTAGGCGGGCAAGTTCTGTTCTGCCGGCGCCAACTAAACCCGCTAAACCCAGAATTTCGCCCGCATGAAGTTGAAAAGTGGCCGGCTTTACTTTGCGGCCGTCGCTTAAATTTGTTACCTCAAGAACAACAGCACCCGGTGTTATTTGATGCTTGTGTTCGTACAAATCCTGTAAAGAACGACCCACCATCATTTCCACCAGGCGATCGGCAGAAATTTCGTGCTTTTCAAGAGAGCCAATATACCCGCCATCTCGGATGACGCTCACGCGATCGGCAAGGGCATAAATTTCTGCCATTCTGTGGCTGATATAAATAATAGCAATGCCCTCATTCCGCAAGCGGCGAACCACTTCAAAAAGCTTATCTGTTTCGCGGTCTGAAAGCGCGGCCGTCGGCTCGTCCATCACTAAAATTCGGCTATTGTGTTTGAGCGCCCTAGCTATTTCCACTTGCTGCTGTTCGGCAATTGAAAGTGTCGAAACCAGGTCTCCAGCCTCAAAATTTGCATCGAGGTTTTTCAAGACCTCAGATGCCTTGCGCCGCATTTCATCTTGGTCTAAAAATGTACCTCCTTTCTTCAGCTCGCTGCCCATAAAAATGTTTTCAGCAACTGTCAGATTGGGGGCGAGATTTAGTTCTTGATAAATAATCGCTATCCCTAAATCTCTGGCTTGAGCGGGGTCTGTCATCTTAACAGCTTGACCGTCAATTCTGATTTCGCCTGCATCGGCTATGTAGGCTCCCGCCAGAATTTTCATCAGCGTACTTTTGCCCGCACCGTTTTCCCCCATGAGGGCGTGAACTTCACCCGGGTAAACGGTGATATTTACATCGTGCAAGGCTATAAAACCGTGAAAGGTTTTTTTAATACCTTGCATTTCGAGTACGGGCTTAGTTTTTATTGAAGCTTGAGTGCTATTTACCATCGTAAATACCTTAAGGAAATCTGCTTGACTATTAAACTTATATCCCCCCTAGCCCCCCTTAAGAAGGGGGGGACAAGATTCCGATCAAAGTCCCCCTTCTTAAGGGGGATTTAGGGGGATCTAGACTTGACTATAAACGAGAGAGGGGGGAACAGGATTCCGATCAAAGTCCCCCTTCTTAAGGGGGATTTAGAAGGATCTAGACTTGACTATAAACGAGAGATACAAAGGTTTTCACGCTAAGTTGACATCTATGGTCACTCGCTTGTCCAGCCTTTATGTTGATTGACGTTTTCGCGAGTAATCAGCGCGACTGGAATCAGAATGTTTGGATTGGCTGGCTTGTTTCCTTTCCGAATGTCGTTCCCGACTTCAACTGCCTTGGCTGCCATGCGAAATGGATCTTGAGCTGCTGTAGCCACAAAGAGACTGTTGTTCTGCTTGAGGGCATCTAAAGCTTCAGGTGCGCCATCGACTCCCACAATAAAGAATTCGCTTCTTTGTGCTTGTTTGGCTGCTAATTCTGCACCAATGGCACAGGGGTCATTAATTGCAAAAACAGCATCAATTTTTGGGAAGGAAGTAAGGACATCACTCATCACTCTCAATCCGCCATCGCGGCTGCCTTCTGCGTTCTGATCTTTGGAAAGAACCTTGAGATCGGGATATTTGGAGAAGACTTTCTGGCATCCCTGAACTCGCTCGACTACTGAAGCGACGGGAGGCCCGTTGATAATCACAACGCTGCCTTTTCCTTTCAAGCGATCGGCTATATATTGACAGCTTACTTCGCCAGCTTGCACGTTATTTGAAGTAACTGTGGCATCAACGCCTCCCTCGGCGGCGGTATCAACTGCAATTATCGGAATTCCGGCTTGCTTGGCTTTTTCGACAGCGGGTGCAATGCCTTTTGTGTCCGCAGCATTGAGTACAATCATGCTGACCTTAGAGGCAATAAAGTTTTCGATTTGATTGAATTGCTGATTTAAATCGTCGCCGCTGGAAACGAGAGTTGTCCTCACGTTTGCACCGCCGATTTTCTTGGCTTCGGCCTCAGCGCCCTTGCCAACTTGTACAAAGAATGGATTACCTAGGTCGCGGACTGCTACAGCAACTGATGAAAGTTCGGAGCTGCTTGGTTGTATGCTGTTTTGAGCGTTCTGGGAAGCTGCGGTGCAACTTGCCAGAGTGCTGCTGAGTAGACTAAAAAGACTGAGTGCGATCGTTACTCGTTTCACCTCAAACTCCAATGAATTCTCGTTTGGAGAGAGTCGCTCGTAAATATGACGTTGCCAACCTAAGATTAGCTTTTGTCAGGTTTAAGCTCGAATACCTAATGTTTTAGGTGACAGGCTTTTCCTCGTACATGATTGTACAAAACCTTGTTTCTTGTCTGCTCGTAAAACTTTCTTGCTCGGCTCGTTAGACTGCTTTTGCGAACAGAAAAGATAGGAATATCCAGTCTCTGTCCTCCCTGCAAAAAAAATCAACGAGGCTTGAATTTTTTAAATGCTTTATTAGCATTAATTTTATCAGTGTGTGAGAAAATTTTAGGAGAATATTTTCGACAAAATTTTTCAGAAATTGTTTTTAAAACCTGGCCGAGTCATATTGAATTTAACTCTCTATGTTTGCTGATGATAACAGTTTAAAACCTGCTCGATATCTATCTTTGGATAGACAATACTTTTACCAAAAACTAAAGATGCGAGAGCCTCGATCGACACCGATAATACTAACCCGCATTCTGGTCTGATTCCGCCAACTCAATAATTCTTAAAGTTTGCTCGGTGCAGGATATTGTAAAAATTCATTAAGTTTAGATTCCGTTAGGGTCGATTATAGTAAACTGTAATTGCCATTTTTTTGCAAAGTCACTTTACAGCAATAATTGTCCGCGCTGTGAATGCGTAAATCTGAGATGCGATCGACAAATTACCTATTCTGCTTCTTAGAAATATTTGCCAGCGAAGGCGGCATTCAATCCTACGTTCGAGACATTCTGAAAACTTACGTGTCAATAACCGCAGGCACAAACTCGCCGCCGCCAGCTCAAGTTTTGCTGTTGCGAGATTCTCCAGACTGCAACAATCCTTACGAGTCAAAAAATATTAAATTTTATTACCTCAAAACCGATCGTCCTTGGTTTGGTCGTCTTAAGTTTGCTACAATGTTGCTAACTTGCTTGGTGCAAAAACGACCGCAGCGAGTTTTTTGCGGTCACATCAACCTCGCACCGCTTATTCAAACTTTGTGCCGGCCGCTGGGAATTCCCTATACAATTTTAACTTACGGCAAGGAAGTGTGGGAACCGCTGGCTCCGAAATATCAAACAGCAATGAGACAAGCGGACAGGATTTGGACGATTAGCAGGTACACGCGCGATCGCACTTGCCAAATTAACAACTTAAATCCCGAAAAATTCCAAATAGTGCCTTGTACGGTAGATGGGAATATATTTACGATCGGCCCAAAATCGCAACATTTATTAAAACAATATAATCTAATTAATGCTAAAATATTGATAACAGTGGCAAGATTGCGATCGACTGATATTTACAAAGGCGTCGATGTCACAATTCAAGCTTTGCCACAAATCGCAAAAACGTTTCCCAATGTGAAATACTTAGTTATTGGCAGAGGAGACGATCGCTCTAGATTAGCCAAACTCGCTGATGATTTGGGAGTTGCTGAAAGAGTAATATTTGCGGGTTTTGTACCTACAGAAAATTTAGCAGCACATTATCGGCTTGCGGATGCTTGCGTGATGCCTTCCCAGGAAGGATTTGGCATAGTTTATTTAGAAGCGCTGGCTTGCGGAATACCCGTGCTCGCGGGGGACGCGGACGGGTCGGCAGATCCGCTGCAAGATGGTAAACTGGGATGGCGAGTTCCTCACCGAGATTCGGCAGCAGTAGCGGTTGCTTGTATCGAAATGCTGCGAGGAGAGGATAAAAGGTGCGATCGCGACTTCTTGAGGGAACAAACCCTGGCAAGATTTAGTTTTGAATCCCTTTGTCAATCCTTACAAGGAATTTTTCAACTCTCTGACTCAGATAAACTTATGCAGTAGAGAGCGGTTTCTGGGTGTACAATGGGAAGATTAACTCGATCGACCGCCTGAATTTCTGAGTAGGATAGAGTTATGCCTACCTGCAAAGACACCAAAGGAGACAACCGTGAACCAAGGCACCCCCAAAATCTCTTTAAAGCTACCCCGTATTAGCAATTGGCTGATACTGTTGGGCATCGCGTGTTTGTTGGTGTCAATAGGTTTGGGTTGGATAGTTAAATCATTGTTGATTGTAGTAGCTTTTTTGCTGCTGACGCCTGTGGTCGCATTTTTCGCGCTTCAGTGGTGGCTGAAACGCAATTTAATTGAGGACAATTGTCCAGTTTGTCAATACGAATTTACAGCTTTAAATCAAACTCAGTTTCAATGTGCCAACTGCGGCGAACCTCTGAAAATAGAGGAAGGTCATTTTAGTCGCTTGACACCGCCCGGTACGATCGATGTTACCGCAGTTGAAGTGTCATCGGTACAACAGTTGGAAGATTAACCATTGGGAATTGGGAATTGGGCGAAGCGAAGCGGAGGGATGGGGAATTGGGAATCGGGCATGGGGAATGGGGCATCGGGCATAGGGCATAAGTTATTTGTTGGTTGTTATTTGCTATTTGCTATTTGTTACCTGTTGGTTGTTATTTGTTACTGGTTGGTTCTAATAACCAATGCCCGATGCCCAATTCCCAATGCCCGATGCCCGATGCCCGATGCCCAAAATTACTTTTCCAAACGCACTGCATACCACTGCAAAAACTTTCCGGCCCCGACATCTAATTCACAATAAGTATCAATTAAATACTTGGCTTGACCTTCCACAGAAGAGAATTTTTGCACATCCCGCGGCAAATCTTCCTGTCCAGAAGCTAAGACTGCTTTCAGCTTTTCTAATAGTTCTGCCGCCGTTACGAACTGCTCCGGCTGGTTTGTTTCTAACACTACAAATGTGTCTTCGTCATACAGTGACATAGTTTCAGATGTTGAGGTTAATTATTTCTAAAGTTTTGTGCAGTTGAGCGATCGAACTATAAAGTCTTATTTAGAGCTGCAAGGCCCCTGAGCGATCGTGTTACAATTAAACACCGTCAGAATTCCTATCGGATTACCGTTATTAACTTAGTTGTTAACCGAGCCGATCAAGCACTTCTGAGGAAATTTGTCAAGTGCAAATTTGTCAACTCAAGAAATATTCGACCGATCCCGATCTAATTATAACGGACACTACACATTCCCATGATTAAATCTTCCACTTCAGCGCCCGCAGCGCGCAAGCCGTCTAAAGCAGAAGGTCTCAAAGAACGGAGCAACTATTTGCGAGAACCCGTTGCGACTGAACTTTTACAAGAAACCACCCACTTCACCGAAGAAGGGATTCAGATTCTCAAATTTCACGGATCGTACCAGCAAGACAACCGCGACAATCGAGTTAAAGGACAAGAAAAAGACTATCAGTTCATGCTGCGCACCCGCAATCCCGGCGGGTTCGTTCCGCCGCAGCTATACCTGGCCTTAGACAAGCTATCCGAAGAATACGGCAACCACACGCTGCGCGTCACGACGCGCCAAGGCTTCCAAATTCACGGCGTGTTGAAAAAAAATCTTAAAGCAGTGTTTTCCTCAATTATTAAAAATATGGGGTCAACCTTGGGAGCTTGCGGCGACTTGAACCGCAACGTCATGGCACCGCCAGCACCGTACAAAAATCGCCCAGAATACCAGTATGCGCTGCAATACGCCGATCGTGTCGCCGATTTGCTGACACCGCAAACGGGGGCTTATTACGAAATTTGGCTGGATGGGGAAAAGGCGGTTTCGGCCGAGGAAGATCCCGCTGTGAAAGCGGCGAGACAGTCAAACGGCAACGGTACA
The DNA here is from genome assembly GCF_036700565.1 of Microcoleus pseudofavosus SVA1_A4. NCBI lineage: Bacteria > Bacillati > Cyanobacteriota > Cyanophyceae > Oscillatoriales > Microcoleaceae > Microcoleus > Microcoleus pseudofavosus. Next base: position 23,803 of record NZ_JAUBPE010000069.1, on the reverse strand, counting down.
ACATTTCACGATGACAAGGAAGAACCAATTTACGGCGCTCATTATATGCCGCGGAAGTTCAAATGTTCCGTGACAGTGCCGGGAGACAATTCGGTTGATTTGTACTCTCAAGATTTGAGCTTGGTGGTATTTACCAATGAAGCTGGGGAGTTGCAAGGTTTTGACGTGTTTGCCGGCGGCGGTTTGGGTCGCACTCACAATAAGGAAGAGACTTTTGCGCGGGTTGCTGATGAGATTTGCTATGTGGGCAAGGATGATGTTTACGATTTGGTCAAGGCAATTGTAGCAACTCAAAGAGATTACGGCGATCGCACAGACAGGCGGCACGCCCGCTTAAAGTACCTGATTAACGACAAAGGCGTACAGTGGTTTAAAGACAAAGTGGCCGAGTATTTTGGCAAGCCGCTAGCAGCGTTTAAACCCTTGCCAGAATGGAAGTATTTCGATTTCTTGGGGTGGCACGAACAAGGAGACGGCAAACTGTTCGTCGGCATTTCTGTAGAAAACGGCCGGATTAAAGATGAAGGTTCGTTCCAGCTAAAAACAGCTTTGCGGGAAATCGTGCAGAAATACAACTTGCCGATGCTGGTGACACCGCACCAAAACGTGTTGATTTACGAAATTTCGCCGGAAATCAAACAGGACATTCAGGGCATTCTCTCGCGCTGCGGCATTCAGGGTGAAACTGCGATCGATCCCTTAGTGCGGTATGCTATGGCTTGTCCGGCAATGCCGACTTGCGGGCTGGCGATTACCGAGTCAGAGCGCGTGATTCCCAGCATCTTAGAGCGGATTCGGGCGCTTTTGACCAAAGTTGGCTTAAAAGACGAACATTTTGTGGTGCGGATGACCGGTTGTCCCAATGGATGCGCCCGCCCTTATATGGCAGAATTGGGGTTTGTCGGGAGTTCGCCTGAATCTTACCAGATTTGGCTGGGGGGTTCTCCCAATCAAACGCGGCTGGCAAAACCAATTGAGGAAAAGCTGCACGTCAATGATTTTGAAGCTTTTCTGGAGCCGATTTTTGTTTATTTTAAGCAAAAACGGCAACAGAGTGAGAGTTTTGGCAATTTTTGCGATCGCGTCGGGTTAGAATCTATCCGTCAATTTGTAACCAACTACCAATCTACTTCCTCGATGACAACTGAGATTAATGAATTAGAAGTTACGTCTAGTAACGATGACGGAAACGAGACAGTCGCTGCTGGTGGCAAAGTCCGCCGCCGAATTAGCGTCCGCGATGAAATTTACAATGAGCTCAAAGAAGAAGCAGCCCGTCAGGGCAAGCCAATCACGCAGCTAGCTACAGAGGCGATTTCCACTTATTTGAAGAAGATTAAGGAGGAAGCATAAGCCGATTTTCAATTTTTGATTTTTGCTCGCATCAAATAGACCTCACGCAAAAATAACATAAGGGCAGAGCATTTGCAGAAAAAAACTGGATTTTTAACATAAATCTGGTTGTAAATGCTTTGCCTTTAAACTTACAAACAAAAAACCTATAGCGGTTCTCAAAAAAGTGAGGTATGCCCTATGCCCTATGCCCTATGCCCTATGCCCTATGCCCTATGCCCAGTCGTACCTCATCTTTCTGAGAAAGGCTATATCTCTTCTCTTCCTCTCTTCCTCAGCGTTCTCTGCGTTCTCTGCGGTTAAATAAAAAAAATCTAATATAAAACGAGCAATCTAAAATTCAATGCCTCAATTACAAAGATTAGCAGTAAATCCGGCTCAAATTTACGATCGCAAAATCGACTTAACCCTCGAACAACAGCATTATTTACATCGAGTGTTGCGGTTGAATAATAGCGATCGATTTATTGCGATGGACGGCCGAGGACATTGGTGGTTAGCAGTTCTAGAAGCCCAGGAAACAGGGTTGATTGCGTCAATAACAGACGAAATTACTGTTAACAGGGAGCTTGGTGTCGAGGTGACTTTGATGGCGGCATTGCCCAAGGGAAACGGGTTTGACGAGGTTGTGAGACAGGCGGCGGAGCTGGGTGTGGCAAGTATTGTTCCGGTGACGAGCGATCGCACTTTGCTGAAACCGAGCCCTCAAAAGGTCGATCGGTGGAGAAGGATTGCTGCGGAGGCGGCGGAACAGTCGGAACGTCAATTTGTGCCGACTATTTTTGAGCCGATTTCGTTTGATTTGGCTGTGAAAGATTGCTGTCAAAAATATCGATATATTTGTGTTGCTCGCGGGGATAATCGGCATTTGTGGGATTGTTTGATAGCTGGTTTCGATCCCCCCCAGCCACCCTTAATAAGGGGGGAGCAAGATGGGGCGACTGGTTTCGATCCCCCCCAGCCACCCTTAATAAGGGGGGAGGAAGATGGAGAAGAATTAGCGATTGTGATTGCTGTTGGGCCGGAGGGCGGGTGGACGGAGGGTGAGGTGAAAAGGGCGATCGAATTTGGTTTTGAACCTGTTTCTTTGGGTAGTAGAATTCTGAGGGCGGTGACTGCGCCGATTGTGGCTTTATCCTTAGTTGGCGCGGCATTTGAGAAGTGCTAATATTCACAAAAAAGTACGGAGACTTGCTGGGTTTGGCGATCGCAGCTAAAATGTCAATAGCTAATTATCAGAGGAGTAAAATGTTACAGTCAGTAGAGGGTATATATCGAAATGGCAAAATTGAGTTATTGGAAACACCTGCCGACATAGAAGAAGCGCAAGTTATTGTTACTTTTATGCCAAAATCAGGGTTAGTAAACTTGCAATCTCGCGGTATCGATCGAGAGCAAGCAGCAGATTTACGGTTTCGGTTGAGCAGATTTGCTCCAGATTGGGAACGACCAGAAATGGATGCTTACGATGCCTTATAATCGAGGTGATGTAGTGCTGGTTTTGTTCCCCAACGCAGACTTGCGTACTGCGAAACGCCGTCCAGCTTTGATAGTTCAAGCTAATAATCTGGGTACTGGTTTACGGCAAACAATTGTGGCAATGATTACTAGCAATTTAGCCCGATCGGGACACCCAAGCCGGGTTTTTGTTTCCCTAGCAACACCGTCCGGGGAACAAACGGGATTGCTAGCTGACTCGGTAATTATGACAGACAATCTTGTGACGCTTCTAGAAAATGAAATCGATCGCAAAATTGGTGTTTTGTCGGATATGGTGGCAGTAGATGCAGCACTCAAGCACACTTTGGGAATCTGATAAACAAGGCTATCTAATTCAGGAAATATAAAAAAATACTTAAACCAATCAAATCAATTTTGTCTTGTGTTAAGAGAATTCATCAGATAGATGGGGTTTACGGATAATGAAAATAGGTTTGAAGAAAGGTCGATCGCTCTTTTGGTCGATTCCCTACGGGATAGCTTCGCTTCACGCGCTTTTGGCAATTTTCGGTACAACATCAGTTTTTGCACAATCTGGGCGCTCTGTCATTGCTCAACAGATTAATTGCGATCGCCCGCAAGGAGATGTAGAAGTCAGAACCTGTATTCGGTTTAGATATGAAGCGGAAGACAAGCGGCTGAATGAGATTTACAAACAACTGATTTCTAACTTGAGTAAGGAAGAGCGATCGCTACTTTCCGAAGCACAATTAGGATGGATTAAAGTGCGAGATAAAACCTGCGAATTTGAAGTGTATCAAAATCGCGGCGGTACGGGTTATCAAGGTTTTCTAAACGAATGTTTGGAGCGAATGACCAAACAACGCACAGCCGAGTTGCAGCGGTATCTCAAGGAGAGATAAAAAAGGGGGATCGAGCTAAGCTCAGAACTCGTATCTACCTCTGCCTTCATCCGCGTTAATCTGCGTGCATCTGCGGTTAAAAAATAATAAAATACGATCGCTGCAAAAAGTTTCTACCAAAAACCGGAGAATAATTCATGAAAATGCGATCGCCCATCACCCTCCCCCTCACCATCTTCTCAGCAATTGTAACCGCCATCACACCAGCAGTCTTGGGCCAACCACAGCCACCAGCCAACGAAATCTACATCGATAAAAATTGCCACCGCAACCAGCAACTACCCCAACTTGAAAGATTTACTATCTTTAGCAGAAACGAGTTTACAACTAGCGGTCAAAACTATTTGTTCTACGCCGCCCGCTATCAAGATGGAGGCGTACTTCTCTGCATATCAAAACCAAATTTTAACCAACCCAAACCTTTAAATGAACAAAAAATCCAAGCCAATTTTATTGACAAAATAGCCCGAGACCCCAACAACAAAACAGCCTTTATCATCGCAGTCATAGAAGGAAATGGCCCCGAGGCCCCCGTGACAAATTACGGCTTAAATTTGAGCAATGTCGATCGACCAAAACTCACATCCCTTTCCATCCTACAGCAGCGGGGAACCCTCACAGACGGCGAATCCCGCCAACACACATTTCAAGGACGGGCAGGTCAATCTATTACGATCGACCTCAAAAGCAGAGCATTCGACCACAACATAACACTGTTCGACACCAGCGGCAAAAAGATTGCAGAAAAACAAGGTACTTCCAAAAATCAGCGAGAGTCAGAAATGACCGTAAAATTGCCCAATAACGGTACTTATAAAATAGTTGTTAACGGGCGCGATCGCACAAGCAAAGGTTCCTACAGCTTAAGCATTAATTCCAATCAACTTTAACTGAACTTTAACCAACCCCTAAGCAAATTCAAAAACAGATGTTTCAATCACCCTAGTCGGCTTTCTATCTTCCCAAATCATCTTCTGCAACTGTTCCACAGTTTCAGGCGAAAAAAATCGCTCTCCCGTTTCCAAACACACTCTAGCAGGAACATTTTCAATAATAATAAACTTACCATTGATTTCAAGGGTATAACTTACTTTTTGTTCCACCATTGTTTCTTGCCAAATATCATTGTTCATTTTGATTTATCCTTAACTTAAAATCCATCCAAATTTTCGGATCTGGTTCGTATAAAGTAATGATTTTTACCAAAGGACGAGATGGATAACTGCACTGAACGTGCAAAGGTCTATTGGCAATGGTGAAGCCGAAAATCAAACAGCTTGGGCCATATTTGTCATTCGGATACTCTTCGATAACTTCACCAGCCATTATTGCTTCCCGGAGTTCTTGTACCCTGATACGGCGAACTATGCTTTGGTTTGCTGCGTGTTGTGAAAGCTCAAAATCATTTTTTACAATTTTGACACGTATTTTTTCAATGATTGTCATAGTTTCATATCATATCTATAACTTAACACAAGAGCCAAAATTGTTAACCAGTAGCGGAACCAACCAAACATCAGCCAAGATAGAAACAACGCCATTCCCGCAAACGCCATGACAGACATCAACCAAATAGCCGCCGCCCTAGAGGGCAAAGACTACAAACAAGCCGCCCAACTCATCAAACAACTGCAAAAAGAATCCCCCGATAATCCGTGGGTGCAATACTACATCGCCCGCTACTACGAACTCACCAACAACCTCGAAAAAGCCCAAACAACCTATAAACAAATACTCCGCGACATCACCAACCCCAAAATCGTCTCCCAGACCCGCCAAGGTATTCAACGGATTGAAACCGCCCAACAAAACCTCCGCCAACAAGCCATAGAAACCGCCAAAAACGACCCCAGCAACCTCGAACCCGCGCTCCTCATCCTCGAACCCGTGAGTGCCGAAAACAAGCCCGCAGCCGTACAAAATATCAGCAGAATCTTCAAAATCGACGCCTACACAACTCGGATGCAAATTCAAAGCCGCGGCTGGAGACTCTACAAAACCGGCCCCATCGCCGAACTCCGAATTTACGGCAAAGAACTCCTCAACGCCGGCATTCCTGTATTTTGGGCAACCCTAGCCGATATTCAAAAAATCCAAATCTTCCGAGTGCAACACTTCCAATCTCTCTCTTCCCCAACCGTTGTTTGTAAAGATAACCTAAATAGACTCGGTGCGATCGAATTTAACTGGTCAGAAGTCAGCCAAAGAGTAGAAGGCTTATTACCCATGTTCATCGAAGTCATGGACTACTCGCCCAACCGAAGAACCGAGCAATTTCGCCACAGAGAAATCACCCAAGATTACGCTCAAATCTGTGACTTGCACATTCCCAGCAGAAACTGCATTCTGCGAATTTGCGACCAAAGTTACGAATTTCAAAAAGGAGTTGACTTCACCAAAACTTCTGCAGAGCTCCCCACTTCATCGAACCCAAAAAACAAAACATCCAGAGTCAAAAATTCCCAACAAATCCATCAAAGTACCACGAGAATTAACTGGAATCACTTACTGGAAATATTCGATCGCCAGTTTGACGTTACAGTTTGGTCAGAATTCACTTCCTTTGCCGAGACAGTGCTCGATTACACTAATATGTTGAGCAAGATCGAATCTCATATAGAAGTAGAGCGCAAATCCGAAACTCCTTGGGACTCAGCTTTTCAGCTATACAGCGGATTAGCCTTCCTCAGAAACCAAGAAAATAGGGAATAGAACAAAGAGTTAAAATTAAAAATGAGTAATGCCATTTTTTAAATTTTTAACGCCAGCATTTGGAGTTATCCCATGCCCAATTCCCTATTATCAATTCCCAATTTCCTACTTCGTTTTCACCTGACGGGCCATTTCCCGGAAATTGTTCATGCTGGGGCCGGGGCCACGACGAGTTGCATTTGATGTCGGCATTAAATTATTAGGAGCAAAAGTCCGATTCGGTTCAGGTTGACTCGGCACTTTCCCGTTAGTTGCTGCCGCTGCTGGTATCTTAGCGGGTTCCGCATTATTAGCAGGAACGCTAGCAACTGGTTCCTTTTCTTTCTTGGACTTTTTCTCTACCTTAGCCTTCTTCGCCGGTTCTGACTTCTCTGACTTCTCTGACTTAACAGGCTCAACTTTTGCAGGTGCGATCGCAGCAGTCTCAGCCTTCGCAGGCTCAACTTTAGCTGGTTCCTTCGCTCCAGATTCGCCCAAATCTAGGAAATATTCAGACTTTTTCAAGCCCAACAGTCTGCCGAAAAAGCCGAAAATACCGCCGAAGAAATTTTTGATAAAACCAAACATTACACTTACTCCTTTTGTTCTTTTAGAGAAATTTGTACGAGCTTGTCAACAAAGTTAGACTACGAGGTAAGGCAACCTTTGTCTACATTTATTCATCAAAATTTACATTTTGCTGTATCTAAGCTGCCTCATCAAAGCAAATTATAGGTATAAATACCAGCACTGCTTTGCACTTATTTACAAGTATCTCAGAATTTGTTAGCGATTCCCACTAATTGTCGATCGTACCTCGATCCGATTCGCTAGCTGTCCTAGTAGGGGTCAAACTCCCTAGGTGAGTAATCTATGCTGTAATCAGCAAGTAATTTTCTTTTCAAATGAACAGTTCGCTCGATCGCAATCCCGTCATCCTCATACACGGCATCTGGGACACAAAGATGATTTTCAGCCAAATGTCCGCCCGCCTCACCCAACTCGGATGGTCAGTCCACAGCCTCAACCTCACCCCCAACGACGGCAGCCTCGGCCTCGACTTACTGGCCAAGCAACTCGCAGACTACATCTCTGAAACCTTCGATCCAGAACAGCCTTTAGACATAGTAGGCTACAGCATGGGCGGCATCGTCAGCCGCTACTACGTCCAGCGACTCGGAGGAATCAACCGCGTACAGCGTTTCATCACCCTATCTTCCCCTCACCGCGGCACCCTCACCGCCTATTCCCTACGCCTACCAGGATACCTGGATATGCGCCCCAATAGTGGCTTGCTGCGCGATTTGAATCAAGATGCGACCGTACTCAAACGCATAAACTTTACATCAATGTGGACGCCATTTGACATAATGATTGTACCGTCGAACAGCTCCCAAATGCCAGTAGGTAAAGAAGTTAAAGTCAACGTTTTGCTGCACCGCCAAATGGTGACAGAACCCCAAAGCATTAACGCATTAGTTGAAGAACTCAAAGCACCTATTAACAATAAAATTCCTACTTAACAATGAATAGCAACTTCAGCCGCAATCCAGTCTTGCTAATTCACGGAATATTCATAAAATCGATAATTTTTTACAAAATGTCTGCCTATCTCACCCAACTCGGGTGGTCAGTCTACACCATCAATCTCTCGCCCCATTGGGGCAACGCCAGCATAGACGAATTAGCCCAACAAATAGCAGATTATATAGACAAAACCTTTGCGCCCGAACAGCATCTAGATATAGTAGGATTGAGCATGGGCGGTTTAGTAACTCGCTACTACCTGCAAAGGTTAGGCGGCATTAACCGAGTGCAGCGCTTTATTGCCATATCTTCTCCTCACAGCGGTACTTGGATGGCTTACACTCTCTGGGGAAAAGGCTGCATCCAAATGCGTCCGGGCAGTGCTTTTCTAGAAGATTTAAATCGAGATGCTGCCTTGTTGGAAAAGCTCAATTTTACTTCGATTTGGACAGATTGGGATTTCATCATCGTACCCGCTTCTAGTTCCCAAATATCTGCTGCCAAAGAAGTAAAATTGTCTGTTTTCGCCCATGTCATGATGGCGAGGCATTCCAGCAGTTTAAAAGCGGTCGCTGAAGCACTATCAGAACCCTTGAAAGTTCATAAATAGGTCAATTAAATGAAACTTAAAACGCTCTTTTTTATATCCCCGACTTCCTTCTGCTATAATCTTCATTGAAACCCATAAAATCAACAACTATGATCGTCCTGCCCAAACTGGAAAAGCTGCGAGATACTCTACCTATAGAAGGAGCTGTTCGCATTGAATTAGTGGAAGGAATACCCATTTTTCGAGCCTCCACCACTGTTAAAAATCGCATAGAAGAACTGTTGGAAAAACAGCAAGATTTGCCACTCAATCCCGAAGAAGAGCAGGAACTCAATCTTTACGAAGAAATCGACGATTACCTCAGTTTTGTCAATCGGACTGTCCGCAATCTTTTCTGGGGCCAGATTCAGCCTACAGTATAGAAATGTCCGCTCGCCGTCAAATTCCTGAAAATATCCAAAATCAAGTTCGTCAGAGAGCAGACTGTCTGTGCGAATATTGCCATGCTTCCGAACAATGGCAGTACGTAGAGTTTACGATCGAACACATCATTCCTCTCACTAAAAATGGAACTAACGATATTGACAATTTGGCACTAGCTTGCTTTCACTGCAACCGCAAAAAATCAGATAAAACTACAGCAATAGATACCCAGTCGGGTGTAGCAGTACCATTGTTTAATCCCAGACAAGATACCTGGAACGAACATTTTATTTGGTCGGCGGATGGATTATCAATAGTTGGTTTAACTACAATTGGACGAGCTACAGTTACAGCATTAGTCTTAAATCGAGAAAGAGTTATTAATATTCGTACTGCGGACAAAGCTATAGGGCGACATCCACCAGCAGGTGATTTGATTCAATCCGAAAGTTGATATGCTGTTGGGCATCTTGCATTGTATTTTTGGGGCGGGCGAGACGCCCACCCCACAGGACTTTTCTTAAACTTGACTATACAATTTAAATGCACTTCAGCTTATGCTGCAAATGGTTGTTATTTCGCGCAGCCATCAAACAGCGTCGCCAACTTCAGCGTATTCGCTGCGGCCAAAAATTGCTTCAGCTTCACAGTAATACTTGAACTCCAGTATATTGTGGAAAGGGTCTTCTAAGAAGAAAGTACGGTGCTCTGTAGGTAAACCGACAAATCGCCGTCTCGGTTCTTGATAGAAATTTAAGTTGTTTTGCTGGGCTTTTTCTAACAACCCTTCCCAGTCAGCCTCGGAAGTAAAAATTAACCCAAAATGCCGGGGATAGATGCCTCGCTGAGGCGTCAAAGGTTCGTGGTTGACGTGAGCGACAATTTGATGGCCGCACAGACCCATAATCGCAGAATTCGGCGATTCGCGACCTAGTTCGCAGCCCAGCCCGTCTACATAGAACGCTTTGGTTTGGGCAATATTGGTCACGGGGAAGGCAAGATGAAATAAGACTTGGTTCATGGAGGTACTAAATGCAGAATTCAGAATTGTTCTTTAATTATTTATCTTGGTCTAATCCTTGGTTGGTGGCGATCGCCCTAAATACAGTTTTACTCGCGATCGGCACCATTGCTCCTAAAAAATTGCTCACTCCCGCTGGCCAATTTCACGGCTGGGTATTGGGCGTCCTCATCTGGGGCTGTTTGGGATGGCAAGGCTATGCTGTGGTGATGTTTTACTTTCTTGTCGGATCGGGAGTTACCAGCATCGGCAAAGCCCAAAAAGAAGCAGAAGGCATAGCTGAAAAGCGTTCAGGCGCCAGAGGCCCAGAAAATGTCTGGGGATCGGCTTTAACTGCTACTCTTTGCGCTTTGGGAGTTTTGGCATTATCTATTTTAGCAGAGACAGGCAAGATGTCTATTTTAGGAGAGACAGGCAAGATGCCTGTGCCGCAAGATGCTATTTCCCTGTTATTGCTGGGTTACGCCGCCAGTTTTTGCACCAAACTTTCCGATACCTGCGCCAGCGAAGTCGGCAAAGCTTACGGTAAGCGGACTTTTTTGATTACCAGCTTGCAGCCTGTACCTAGGGGTACCGAAGGGGCTGTAAGTTTGGAAGGAACGATCGCGGGTATTGTCGGCTCAATTCTGATCGCACTCTTGAGTTGGGCTGTCGGTTTAATTGACTTGACAGGAATTGTTTTTTGTGTTATTGCAGCTTTTATTGCCACGAACATCGAGAGCGTGATCGGGGCGACGGTGCAATCAAAGTTTGAGTGGCTCACGAACGAGGTAGTAAATTTTTTCAATACACTCATAGGAGCGATCGCAGCGATCGTTTTAGCGGCGACCTGGAGAACTTTTTTAGCTTAGTTAATCCTGGACGCATTCGCGAGCCAAGAAACCGAGTTTTTTACGATAATTCAAGGCATTAACGCAGTATTTTTTGAAAAAAAAACCGATTTCTTCCTTCAGGGGTATTAGTTATTAGTTATTAATCATTAGTCTCCAGCAATCAACTCATGACTAATGATTAATAACTAATCGAACTAAGCGTCGTCTTGCGGCCCAAAAACCATTTGTACAATCATTGTCGGTTCGCCCCGCTTGTGATAGCGATCGGCCCAATTGCGAATAATTTCATCTAATTCCTCAAGGGCTTGGTCGAGCCGTTCCGGCGGAATATCCAAAGTTTCCATAATTCGCATCACTTTCGGTTGTTTGTCCGCCCAATCCTTCATCAGCCGGAAATATCTAGCCGTATCCTCAACCATAGTAAATGTCCGCTCTTCCTGCTCTGCCGGAGAGTAAGTAGCGCGGCTGAGGGCATAAAACGGCATTCCCCAAGGAGCATCAATGCGAGTAACTGTTCCCGAATAGATCAAGCGCCGCTTGATGTGTTCTGCTAAAGCTTCGCTCAAAGGCATTCGCCTTTCTGGAGGCATATCTTCTTGCGATCGCCTGTGCAGAAACTCGATCAACTCCATAAACTGAAAAGAATTGATCAGTTGAGCGTCAGGCGGATTAGGAGGTATCTTGCCTTCGAGATATTTTTTTTCATCCGCAGTCAAGCTGTTTCCAGGAATGCGAGGGCGTCCCGGAAGCCAAGCATACTGTTCCAGCCAGACATAAGGAAACTGAATTAAATATCTAGGTTCCTGGGAACCGAGCATTTTCAATAATTTTCCTTTAGTCAGAGCTTCCTGGACTTCCTCGACAATCACCTTCACCCGTTTAGGCTCAATGTGATGCAAGTGTCCGGTCATCCGCAGGTTGTTTTTCTCCTCAATATAGGTCATGTAAATAGCACACTTAGCCGCCGTTGCGGCCGCGTCTAGAAACGCCCCGTGCCTGTGCCCACTGGTTCTCATGGCGCTAAACGCCAGATATAGCATGATCTGATCCATTGCACTAGGGCTGAGGCTTTTGACCAGATCCAAAGAGTCATTTTTCATCACTATCCCCGAAATAGCCAAACTGGGAGGCATCTTGTCATCCTCCATTAAATTATTGCGAGAGCGCCAAATCAAGCATAGCCGACGGTCGCCCGAAAGCTTGCCAGCTACTCTAAATATTTAGGCGAGTTAATTTCCCTGAGTTCAATGGGGCATGGGCTTAAAGGCGATCGACACCGAATAAGTGGTTCTTATTGGCGAATTTAAGTCGAGTGCTGCACCCTCTGCACTCAGCGTTTACCTATATATAAGTTAGTTATCGCAGGTTAATTATAGTGCAGCCGTTGAAAATTAAACCCCACCTGTGGGGGGTCAAATGTAAATAAGTATTGCGATCGGAGGAATCTGAGGCGAGCAAAGCCGATCGGCTTTGCTCGTCGAAGCGAAAGATTATCTGTTATGTTTGAGGGGGAGAGGGGAATTTGGGGAGAGCCGAAGCGTTTTCAAGACAAAACCGCCACCTACTAGAGTCTATCTCTAGGTAGATGGCGGTTCCCGGTTTATATGCTAACATATATCACACAAAAAAATCTCCGCAAGACTGTCAACAAAAGTGCAGTTGCCGTTTAACCGCTTCTAAAAACCTACAGAAATCTGTAAATCAAACTTAGCAGTTTATGTTTAGCCTAGACTAAGTGTTATAAGCTTCCTGATTGCTCAGATTGGCCGAATCTTCCCAGTTAGAGACTGCCTTGATTAGCAGAGGACTTGAAATATTTGGTTTTTTGATGATTAGTTTGAGCAAGAGTGTGTTTCTGTGGTTTTCACGCCCAGTCACCTTTATTCTTCCCGCACTAATCAAGCGTTTCTCCAGTTTATAACGATTATTGCTTGCTTTCGTCAAAGTCTGAAAAATCAAGAGTTGTCTTGATTTTTAGGCTGCTGTTTTAAACCCGAAAAACTAGAATCCCAGAAAATCAGTTTGATAGATCGAAATCAACGGCCCGAACCAAGTCAGTTGCGGCACTCGCTGGCGTCCGATGCCCTTAGAAATCTTATAGCGGATGAGTAACATTAGGCTGGGTAAAACGTCTGCGTCCGCTGCCCCTCTCAGGACCGCGCTCGCCCTTTTGTTGAGTTTGGGCTGACAACATATATTGGGCGGTGGCAGTTTCGAGCATTTGAACTGGAGGTTCAAAAGCTTTAGCAGCGCTGGCACTCAAGGTAATGCCCAACAGGCTCAGTAAAGCAATTGCAGTGTAGGTTTGCATGGGTAGTATCCGTGTCAGTGTCTATTACCTGATACGGACTTGCCCCGATCGATCAGGATAGATTTCTGGCCAATTTTCGGATCTGTGCAAAAAACCTCACCCCTTCAATTTTACCGATCCCGCCAGCAGCCAAGCACCGGCAAAATTCAGTCTGCCCCATACTGTAAGAGGCTTTTCGGTTTCGCAACTCTGTAAAAATCTGTCGGTTTCCCAGTCCAAAGTCACGAGTTGCCAAGTTTGACCGGCTACGGATGCGGGACTTGTCAACGCGAGTGTCCAATCTTGTGCGCCGAGGCGATGGAAAATCCCCGAAAATTGGCTTTGGATATTTGCTGTTTTACTGCTTGGACTTAGGCAGAAACCGGGTGCAAACGTCAAGCTTCTGGGTTGAAATGCAGAACTTTCCTTGAGAAACCGGGTTTCTAGATCGCTTTTGCTTGAGTTGTGACACAAGCGCTTCTCTACCGACAAAGGACATTCGCCGCTAGCGGGATATGCTTGAGGTCGATCGAGATAATAGCGCTGCAGATCGAGCCAGTCCGATCGATCCGGTGTCAAATTAAATAAAGGAATAACCGCCGCCCTCGCCTCGGAATCTTGCAGCAAAGCTTCTTGCAAAACTCTGACCGGCAAATCCCGCGGCTGACATCCAGATTCCGCGCACAAAGCCGCAGCCATCCCCGCAGCCTGTCCGATGTTCATTACCGTCGGTTGCAAGCGAGTTGCACCGTTGGCGATGTGAGAAACGGAAATATTTTTTTCGCAGACTAGCAATCCGTCTGCACTCGCAGGAATTAGCGCGCTGTAAGGAATGGTAAACGGAGTTCCCGTCCAGCGGCCGCCCCAGCGAATAGATTTGGGCTGCAACGGAATGTCGCCACTGGTGTAGTGGTGGTCGTTGGCATAGTTGCCGATCGCAATTGTTTCACAAATGCCCTGATAATTTATCGGCAACTTCGCGACTCTTCCACCGACAACAGGCAAAATATCTTGTTCTGTGACTGTACTTATCCCTCGCAAGCGGCGACTTTCTCGGTAGTAAGGATGTAAGGCAAAGGAAGAAAGAAGGGGAGAATTTTGTTGATTTTCGATCTTTGAAATCGGGAAAATATTCTCTGCTAAGCCGTAGCGGGGGCCGAGTTGGGTTTGAATGAAGCGGGCGAAACTTTGAGTGTGCCACAGACTTTCTTGCAGGAATTCTTGTCGAGATGCTTCAGATTTAATGAGTCGATCGACCCCTTCACCATAATCATTACCTCGAATCGGCCAATTAATCATCAACAATCCGCCCGGAAGTCGGCCGTAATTGAGAAATTGTTCGGGAGTGTAACCGTCCCAAGCACCGATAAATCGATCGGGATTGTCAACAGGCGGCGCGGGAATTTCAGGCGCCACAGCACCCTCACCAAAATCCTGCATGATTGCCACCCAAGTCGGAGCTTGCACCGAATACCGCTCTGTGAGATGATTGGGAGCGATCGGCGCGCTGGGTTCTCCCCACTCGGCTTGGAATTCCCAACCCCAGCGGTGCCCAACTTCCGCTAAAGCCAGCAAATCTCCCAATTCCGTTGCATCCAAAGTGATTTTGGCCGACACCGTAAAATCGGCAAACCGAACGCCAGAAATGCGAGATCCTTCCACTAGCACATCTTGAGCAATTTGTCCAGAAATCCACTGCAAGTTCGGCAAAAATTTAACCCAATCAGCAAAAATTTCAGCACCGATGCGGGGATCGCAAGTAAAAAAACTTACCCAGCCCCAATCCAAACCTCCCGGCTGTCGCTGTTGGAGTTCCCGGAGAAACGCGCCCCACAAACCGGTTTGAAAAGCTGCTAATTCATTGCCATCGGGGGCAGAAACACCAGCCGAAGTCAGCATTCCTCCCAGCCAGGGGAATTCGCTGACTAAAATAGTTTTGGCACCTCGGCGGGCTGCTTGCACGGCCGCAGCGGTGCCGCCGGTGCCGCCACCCACTACCAAAACATCTGCTTTCAAAACGGAAGACATAGGCAATACCATTTGAGATTTTAGGTTTTAGATTGCGAAAGGCTCAGTCAGGCGATCGGTGCGCTACGGATAGATGTTCGGCGTTGGTTATCCCGCATAGAATGTAAGGTGCACGGCCCGGCGCATCCTACGGATTTTAAGATTAGCTATTTCTCATCTTCCCTCTTCCTCTGTGTCCTCTGCGTCCTCTGCGGTTAATAAAAAAATTAGTTATTGTGAAAGTCAGAGCGCATCTCAAATCAGAATGAATCAGAAAATGGGGAACCGCGACAGTAAAATAATAAGTCGCGTAATTTCCCCACTATTCACTACTAACCAAGCAATTGAAAATGGAAAAAGGTTTTATTTTGTGGTTCACCGGGCTGAGCGGTTCCGGCAAGACAACTATCACCAAAGCTCTCGAACCTGAATTGAAGGCAAGAGGCTGCAAAGTTGAAATATTGGATGGAGATGTAGTTCGCACCAACTTGTCAAAAGGTTTGGGATTTAGCCAAGAAGACCGAGATACTAATATTCGGCGGATTGGATTTGTAGCGAACCTACTGAGCCGCAATGGAGTTGTGGCAATTACGGCAGCTATTAGCCCCTACAGAGCAATTCGCGACGAAATTAGAGCAATCGAGCCAAATTTTGTTGAAGTATATGTCACAGCGCCATTAGAAGTGTGCGAAGGTCGCGATGTCAAAGGGCTCTACGCTAAGGCGAGAGCAGGAGAAATTAAGGGTTTTACGGGAATTGACGATCCTTATGAAGAACCGCTCAATCCTGAGATTATTTGTTACACAGAGCGAGAAAGTGTGGAAGATAGTGTTAAAAAAGTTCTGAGGAAGTTAGAAGAGTTGGGTTACATTTGAGGTTGGCGGGGTTGGAACAGGATAGGGGCAAAAATCGATGGTGGTGAAAAACTATTCAAAACTCAATACTGTCAAAGGTTTAATTGTCAAAGGTTTAACAGTGTCAGTGCTGGCGGCGGCGGGTTCATCTCCGGCGGCGGCCCAGTTTATGCCTCCTCCTCCTCCTCCTGGTGATGCGGGTTCTCCTGTTCCCGTACCCGTGCCCGCAGTTCCGGGATTTCCGGCGGTTCCGGCAAGTGCACCTTCAAGTGTCCGATCGGAAGTTTACACTTTGGGCGCGGGCGATCGCATTCAAATGGACATCTTCAACGTCCCGGAATACAGCGGGCCCAACGGTCAACACCAAGTACAGGCAGACGGTTCCCTGAGTTTGCCGTTAATTGGCAGCCTTTCGGTGGCAGGAATGACCTTAGAACAAGCTTCTAATGTTGTGAAAGAGCGATACGGCAAATACCTCAAACGTCCTTGGATTACCCTAAAACTGCTGGCGCCGCGTCCTTTGCAAATTGCGATCGCGGGCGAAATCAACCGCCCCGGAGCCTATACAATATCCTCAGCAGCGGGTCCCGGAGGCACAGCAGAGCAAATGGGAACTCAAATGCCAACGATATCGCGAGCTCTGCGAATGGCCGGCGGAATTACGCAGTCAGCAGACGTGCGGCAAATCAAAATCCGCCGCCCCCAGCGCAACGCACCGGAACAAATTATTAGTGTGGATTTGTGGGAATTATTGCAAAACGGCGATTTGCGGGCCGATATGACTTTGCGCGACGGCGATACTATATTTATTCCTACTGTAACTAGCCTCAACCGCCAAGAAGCACCGACTTTAGCCGTAGCTAATATTACCGGACAAAGCACTCAACCAATTAATATTGCTGTGGTGGGCGAAGTAACTCGTCCCGGTACTTATACTCTGGCAAGAGATGTTCAAAGTAGGGTACAAGAGAATGAAATGGGTGCAGATTCTGGTTTGTTTGCTGCTAGAGAAACTCCCGGCTCAGGGGAAACTGTTTTGCAGCAAACTGTAACGAGAGCAATTAAAATGGCGGGCGGCATTACGCCGGTAGCTGATATCAGACAAATACAAGTTCGCCGCCTGACGCGGGCGGGTACAGAACAAATTATTAATGTGAATTTGTGGCAACTTTTGGAAGGGGGAGATGTATCCCAAGATTTAGCGCTGCAACAGGGAGATACGGTAATCGTTCCCAAAGCCGAAAATCTCGATGCAGCCGAAGGCTCACAAGTGGCTAATTCTAATTTTTCACCGGATACGATTAAGGTAAGTCTTGTGGGAGAAGTCGTGAAACCGGGAGCTTTTGCGCTCTTGCCCAACACTACTTTAAATCAAGCGCTAGTAGCAGCGGGAGGGTTTAATAAAGGGCGGGCAGAAATGGATTCGGTGGATTTAATTCGCCTCAATCCTAACGGCACTGTTTCGCGCCTAACTGTTAAGGTTAATTTTTCCGCAACAGCCAATGAGGAAACTAATCCCCAACTGCAAAATAATGATGTAATCATGGTAAGGCGATCGGGCCGCGCTGCGTTCTCGGATAATGTAGGCGGGACTCTCGCTCCTTTAAGCCCGCTGTTAGGAATATTTCGGTTGTTCGATATTTTTCGGTGATTTGAATAGACTGGCATTAAGACCTCAGAAACCCGCTTTATAAAAAAAGGCGGTTTGGCAATCAAACATTTAGGAATCAACCGATTTCCTGAAACTGCGCCACAATACAGACGTTTAAACAAATAAGTTGTAGAAATCAAATGAAACCAGGGAAAAAATCTCAATTAGCACTGTTTAATAACAATAAAAAAATCGTTGAGCAGCAAAAAAAATCTTCTTTACTGTATGAAGAAGATCAATTTTTATACAGGGACAAAACAGAAGAAGAAGAGTTAAGTTTTTGGGAAGTTTGCCGCAGTCGCTCCATCTTAGTCATCGGCGTAGCAGCGGCAGTGACCACCGGGGTTTTCGCCTGGACGCTGAATCAAAAAAGCGAGTACGAAGGGCGCTTTCAATTATTAGTAGAACCCGCAGTTACGCAAAATGCTTTAGCGAAAGTCTACTCCGGCGAACTGAAACTGCAACCAGCAGCCCCCGCGACGCCAGAAAATCCAGGTTTTGACTACGAATCGCAAATACAAGTTTTGCAAAGCCCGCAAGTAATGTCGCCGATTATTAAACAGTTGCAGGCTAAATATCCAGAAATAAATTACAACTACCTTTTGAACCAAAAAGCAGATAATCTGCCGTTTTCTGAGCAGACAAGGCTGTCAATTAATCGCTTCAAAAATACCAAAATTATCGAAGTTAAATATCGGGATTATGACCCGAAAAAAATTCAGTTTGTTTTGGAAAAAGTTGCACTAGGCTACCGCAACTATAGCGTGCAAGATACCAGAACTCAAATTAGTCAGAGTCTGGATTTTGTGAAATCGCAAATTCCCAACCAGCAAAAGCGCCAACAAGCTCTGCAAACCGAAATTCAAAAGTTGCGGCAGCAGTACAATTTCATCGATCCACAAATTCAAACCCAACAACTCGCGCAGCAAATCAGCCAACTTCAAGCGCAAAGATTGGACGCGCAAACGCAGCTCAACCAGCAGAGATTCCTCTATTCCAATCTGCAAAATCAGCTTGGATTAAACCAGCAGCAAGCGCTGATGGCCTCGGCTCTGAGTCAAGCTCCCCGCTATCAAGCGATGCTGACTCAATTGCAGCAATTAGAAGGGCAAGTTGCGATTAACTCGGCTACGTTTACAGACCAAAGTCCGCAACTGCAACTGTTGCGAGAACAGCGCAAAAACCTGATTCCTTTGTTGAAGAAAGAAGCCCAACAGGTTCTGGGAACTGATTTGGCTAAGGTAAATTCGCAAGTGCTGGCTTTTCAAGATCCGGTGCGGATTAAGTTAATCGAGGAGTTTATCGGTACTGCTAATTCTATTCAAGTTTTGGGGGTGCGGAATCAAGTTTTGGAACAAGCTGCTAAGCAGTTGAATCAATATTCTCAAGGATTCCCGGTGATTTTGCGGCGCTATGGGGATTTGCAACGGGAGGCGGAGTTGACTAACAGTACGCTGAATAGTTTGCTGGCAAAACAGCAAGCTTTGCAGCTTGAAGCTGTGGGCAAAAAAGAGGTGGCTTGGGAAGTTATTGCTAAACCGGAAATTCCGCGCTACAAAAATGGCGAGTTGATGGCTGTTGCTCCGATTATGCCTTTGAATTTGGCTTTGGGGGGATTGGCTGGTTTGCTGTTCGGTATGCTGGCGGCGCAGTTGGCGGAACGGTTTAATAATAAAACGGTGTTGCAGACTCCAGAGGATGTCAAACAGTCGATTCGGCTGCCTTTGTTGGGGGTAATTCCTGCTAGCGATAAAATTTTGAGGCTTCCTCCTGCTGAGACAACTTCGGTGGATGTGGCAAGTTCGCCGGTGCCGACGGATGCTTTTCAAGAGGCTTTTCGATCGCTCAATGCTAATATTCGCTTACTAAACGTTGATAGTCCGATTAATTCTTGTGTAATTACTTCTTGTCAAGTAGCTGACGGCAAGTCTACTGTAGCCGTAAATCTGGCGCGGGCGGCGGCGGCAATGGGCCAGCAAGTGCTGTTGGTGGATGCGGATTTGCGGAGGCCGCAGGTGCACGAAATGCTGGGTTTGCCGAACTGGCAAGGCTTGCACAATGCGATCGCGGATGATGTGGATGTGGAACAGTTAATTTTGCGATCGCCCCGCGATGAAAATTTGTTTGTGTTAACATCGGGGCCGGTTCCTCTCGATCCGACAAAGGTGCTTTCTTCTCGAAAAATGCAGCATTTAATGGCAGCTTTGGCAAGTCATTTTGACTTAGTTATTTACGATACTGCGCCGCTTTTGGGTTTGGCGGATGCGAATTTGTTGGCGGCTCACACTAACGGATTGATGCTGGTAGTGGGGCTGAATCAAACTGAGCGGGAGGCGCTGTTGTTGGCTTTTGAAGATTTGAAAATGGCGGGGATTCCGCTGTTGGGAATGGTGGCGAATAAGGATAAAGGCAGCAGGTATTACTATCAGTCTTACGTGCAGAATTACATCGAGGAAAAATCTGTTTGATGCGGTGAGGGCTGAGTTTAATGAGTAAGGTGTGCAGTGCGCACCCTACCTTGAGAATCCTCCAAGCAAGATAAAGACGAATTTTCTTAAGATTTGCGATCGACATATTGGACTATAATCAAAAATTGAGAGTTTTAAGAAAATTGCGACACTTGCAAATTGACAAGACTTGAAAACGTGGCCGACAAATTCCGATTTTGTAATACCTTGATACAACTCCCCGCCTAGCTTGAAAACTAGAAGGGAGTTTTGTGTTTTTCACGCAGGAGATAAAACAATGGCTATTGCTACTATCAACCCGGCAACGGGAGAAACGCTGAAAACTTTCGAGCCGATCGCGGATGAGGCAATAGAAGCTAAGCTGGAATTAGCACAGCAAGCTTTTAACAAATACCGCAGACTGCCCTTTGAGCAGCGAGCTCTGTGGATGCAGAAAGCTGCGGACATTTTGGAGCGCGATCGCCAAATTTACGCCCAAATGATGACCTTGGAAATGGGCAAAACGCTCAAATCTGCGATCGGCGAAGTGGAAAAATGCGCCTTAGTTTGCCGCTACTACGCCAAAAATGCTGCTCAATTTATGGCAGACGTGCCGGCAACCACCGACGCTAGCAGCAGCTTTGTCCGCTACCAACCGCTGGGCGCTATTTTGGCCGTCATGCCCTGGAATTTCCCATTTTGGCAAGTTTTCCGGTTTGCAGCGCCGGCGCTGATGGCGGGCAATGTAGGCTTGCTCAAACACGCTTCCAACGTACCGCAGTGTGCTTTGAAAATAGAGGAAATTTTCACGGAAGCGGGCTTTCCCGAAGGTGTTTTTCAAACATTGTTAGTGGGATCGGACAAGGTAGCTAATATAGTTGCGGACGATCGCATCAAAGCAGCAACTCTCACCGGTAGCGAATCAGCGGGTGAAAGTTTGGCAGCAAATGCGGGCAAAAATTTGAAAAAAGTAGTGCTGGAATTGGGAGGAAGCGATCCATTTATTGTGATGTCCAGTGCCGATTTAGCAGCAGCTTTATCAACTGCTGTCACATCGCGGATGCTGAATAACGGTCAATCTTGCGTCGCCGCTAAACGCTTTATTTTAGCAGAAGAAATTGCGGACGAATTCATCAAAGGATTTGTGGAAAAATTCGAGCAATTAAAAGTAGGCGATCCGATGTTGCCCGAAACCGATATCGGCCCTTTGGCTACCCCCACAATTCTCAAAGACTTGGACAATCAAGTGCAAGCTTGCATCCAATCGGGAGCAAAACTTCTGACAGGCGGCCGCCCATTGTCAGAGAAAGCGGGCAATTTCTACTTGCCAACTATTCTGGCAGACATTCCTCCGGATGCAGCGGCGCGTCAAGAAGAGTTTTTTGGCCCCGTAGCTTTAGTATTCCGGGTTGCAGGCATCGATGAGGCGATCGCCCTCGCCAACAGTACATCCTTTGGCTTGGGTGCGACGGCTTGGACTACAGTAAGCTCAGAAGGCGATCGGTTTATTTCCGAACTAGAAGCCGGCGCCGTATTCATCAACGGTTTAGTAAAATCCGATCCGAGATTGCCCTTCGGCGGCATCAAACGCTCCGGTTACGGACGCGAATTGAGCATCCAAGGAATCCACGAATTTGTTAACATTAAAACAGTCTGGGTAAAATAATATCCCACTCTATCAACAGCTCGCAAAAATCTCAATTAATCTGTATTGATTGTGGCACGGGCGTCCCGCCCGTGAATCATCGGTTAAAAAATCAAAATTAGTATTTTTGCGAGCTGTTGAAAAAGAGAACAAATCCCCATTAATCGAGAAAAAACAGAAATGAACACAGCTCAACTACTGGTCAAATGTTTAGAAAACGAAGGCGTGGAATACGTCTTCGGACTTCCCGGAGAAGAAAATCTAGAAGTTCTAGAAGCCCTGAGAAACTCTTCAATTAAATTTATTACTACTCGCCACGAACAAGGCGCTGCTTTCATGGCCGACGTTTACGGTCGCCTCACAGGCAAAGCCGGCGTTTGCTTGTCCACCTTGGGCCCTGGCGCAACTAACTTAATGACAGGCGTTGCTGACGCCAACTTAGACGGTGCTCCTCTAGTAGCAATTACCGGACAAGTCGGCACAGATAGAATGCACATAGAATCGCACCAATATTTAGATTTGGTCGCCATGTTTGCGCCAGTTACTAAGTGGAATGCTCAAATTGTCCGACCCAGTACGACGGCAGAAATTGTCCGCAAAGCCTTTAAAGTAGCTCAAAGCGAAAAGCCGGGAGCAGTTCACATTGACTTGCCAGAAAACATCGCAGCAATGCCTGTGGAAGGAAATCCGCTCACAAAAGACAACCGAGAAAAAACTTTTGGTGCTTACCAAAGTCTTAATAAAGCTGCTGTCGCAATTTCCAAGGCAAAAAGTCCTTTGCTTCTAGTAGGAAATGGCACTATTCGGGCTAACGCCAGCGATGCTTTGACAGAATTTGCTACTCGATTAAATATTCCCGTAGCTAATACTTTCATGGGCAAAGGCGTCATTCCTTACACTCATCCTTTGGCACTTTGGACGACGGGATTGCAAAAACGGGATTACATTAGCTGTGCTTTTGAAGAAACGGATTTAGTGATTGCTGTTGGCTACGATTTGATTGAATATTCCCCGAAAAAGTGGAATCCTGACGGCAAAATTCCGATTATTCACGTTGGAGCTCTGCCCGCAGAAATTGACAGCAGTTACATTCCTACTGTAGAAGTTGTGGGGGATATTTCTGATTCGCTAAATGAAATTTTGCAGCGTGCCGATCGCATGGAGAAAACAGACCCTTTTGCTAAGCAATTGCGGGCGGATATTCGCGCTGGGTACGAACAATATGCAGCCGACGACGGTTTCCCGATCAAGCCACAAAAACTCATTTACGATTTGCGGCAAGTCCTGGGCCCGGAAGATATTCTTATCTCTGATGTGGGAGCTCACAAAATGTGGATCGCGCGGCACTATCATTGCGATCGCCCGAATACCTGTTTGATTTCCAACGGATTTGCGGCGATGGGAATTGCGATTCCGGGTGCGGTGGCTGCAAAACTCGTTTATCCCGATCGCAAAGTAGTAGCAGCCACCGGAGACGGCGGTTTTATGATGAATTGCCAAGAGTTAGAAACTGCTTTGCGCGTCGGTACTAATTTTGTTACTCTCATCTTTAATGACGGCGGTTACGGGTTAATTGAATGGAAGCAGCAAGATTATTTTGGTCATTCAGATTTCATCAAATTTGGCAATCCCGACTTTGTAAAATTTGCCGAAAGTATGGGTTTAAAAGGCTATCGAGTTGAATCTGCAACTGATTTAATTCCGATTCTGAAAGAAGCCCTTGCTCAAGATGTTCCTTGCGTGATTGACTGTCCGGTAGACTACCGGGAAAATGCGCGTTTCAGTCAATTATCTGGGGATATGAGTTGCAATTTGTAAGTTAGAAATTAGGAAACGGCACTGCCATAAATCAGGATACGGCAGTGCCGTTTCCCTACAATTAACCTGTCGATGGATTATTTTGGGGTAGGGACACGGCAATGCCGTTTCCTCCATCGGCGTGTTGTTGGTGGTTATATTCTTAGAGTGCGATTCCCTACGGGATAGCTGCGCTCGCGCGTACTTTTCGACAAGTTGGGATGTAAGGGCGATCGCTAAACTTGTCAGGTAATTATGGTAATTTAAAAGTTAGTAGGACTTACGCATTGACAAAAAACATCATCTATGAATTCTAGATAATGAGATCACTGTTAAGGTTGGCAAAAATAT